>DASRNC010000001.1:0-5760 GCA_035647595.1 Bacillota bacterium
GTATTGTATTTGTGATATGTTGAGGGATGCATATGAAAAGAAGTGCTAGGTTTGATATTATATTAAAACTACTAGAGGCAAACTATAGAGGGGCAGAAACAGCATTGAGCTACAAGAACCCCTTTGAGCTGCTTATTGCTACTATACTTTCAGCCCAGTGTACAGACAAACAAGTTAACAAGATAACTCCTGCTCTTTTTAAAAAATTTCCTAGGCCTGAGGATTACATAGACTTGTCTGTAGATACCCTTAGCAAGTATATTAAAAGCTGCGGTTTCTACAAAACAAAGAGTCGCCATATTATAGCCACCTGTAACATTTTAGTGGGTGACCATAAGAGCTCAGTGCCCGATGATATGGAATCTCTTATAAAGCTGCCGGGTGTAGGTAGGAAGACAGCAAATGTAGTCTTAAGTAGTGCCTTTGGTAAGGCTGCAATCGCAGTAGATACACATGTTTTTCGGGTATCAAATCGCTTAGGACTAGCAGAGGCAGACAATGTAGAGACCACTGAAGAACAATTGATGGAGAACATCCCAAAAAATAAGTGGTCAAAAGCTCATCATTGGCTTATCTATCATGGCAGGCAGATATGCAAGGCCAGAAATCCGCAATGTGATAAATGTTTTCTATTGCTTTATTGTAAGTATGGGGCAAATTCAAATAAGAAGTAAACCCAAGTTGAGGGGTGTTGAGTCTGATGAGAAAAATAGAAAAAACACTTTTAGCACTGCAAATCGTAGTTATAGGCACGACACTCTTGTCCCATGTAGTATCAAATGCGACAGGCAGTGAGGACGCTTTGAAAGTAGAACCAATGTGGTATATGATTGCCTTTGCTGCGGGTGCTATTTGCTGTGCCATCAAACTCTATCTTATTAGAAATGATCAGAATAATGATAAGGTATGGACCTATTTCAGGTTATTGGATTTGTTTATGATGGCCATGTATGTAGCTGTCTATTCATTTCAATCATTGTTTGCAATTGTGTTTCCCTACGGTATTGTTATCAGTCAATATAGTCCACATCACAATAGGAGCGATACCTTTGCAAGGCTCAGCATCATAATACTTTTTATAAACCTATTGGTGAGGTCAATATTTGACACATTTTCTTTGTTCGACTTGTCCCAGTTCATAATAATACTGGCAGTCATATTTTCAACCTCCAAGTTAACCTTAAAAATCCTAGCTACACAAAAGGGAAACGTTGACCAGCTATCAGTTGCCAATGACAAGCTAAATCGCAAGGTGGCAGAGTTTTTCAACCTCCAACACCTACAATCTGCGATCAAATCAATCCACAATACAGATGAGCTACTAATGACAGTGAATGACATGATAATAGGGATAGTAGGTCCAACATACTCAAGTATAGTTCTACATAAGAAGGATAAGGTTGAAGCATTCGAATTAGCTGCAACCAATATCAGGGAGTCAGACCAAGAGGACTTTATGGAGCATGACTGCCCAATACTCTGGTCAATCATGAAAGAAGACGGCATTGTAGGTGATGTAGGGGAGGATATGTCTTTTAAAAATGAAAAGATAGCATCCTACATGATTGTACCCCTCACAATAAAAAATGAGCCAACAGGTATGATAGTTGTTACACAATACCTGCGGTCAGGACTTAACTACGAGCACCTAAGACTTATTAGATTTGTAGCGGCAGACTTATCCATAGCTCTGGAGAATACAGGGTTATACGAGAAAATGGAGAAAATGGCCACTATAGATGGGCTTACAATGGTCTATAATAGAATGTATTTTAAAAATGCATTGGAGAATGAATTTGCCAAGGCCAAAGATAATTACCCATTGTCGATAGCTATTTGTGATGCAGACTTCTTTAAAAAGGTTAATGACAAGTTTGGACATATATTTGGAGATTATGTCCTCAAAAGCATTGCAGATAGGTTGAAACACAGCATTAGAAGTAATGATATTATAGCAAGGTATGGAGGAGAAGAATTTGTGATCATACTGCCTAATTGTAGTTCACAAGTAGCCTATAAAATAGTAGATAGGCTTAGGGCGACTATTGGCAAGGAACCAATTAAAGATAAAAATCACTCCACCAACCTGACAGTTAGCTTTGGCGTAGCCACATACCCTGATAATGGAGAGACCTCAACGGAGGTTTTAAGGGCAGCGGACAATGCCCTCTATGAAGCAAAACGGGCCGGTAGAAACTGTACGCGAGAGGCGTAGGTTATCTTTAGAAATTCAATTTTACTATTCATTTCTCAACCACTGTGCTACAATATAATCTAAATAAATCATCAGGTCTTAATTTAGATGGTTACCAGGGGAGAGTATGCATTGAAAATTTATGGGCTGGCAGGCGCTAGTGGTACAGGTAAAAGCTTTAATGCACAAAATCTCACCAGTGAAATGGATATTATATGTATAATCGATGATGGGCTCCTAATTATGGGTACAAAAGTATTAGCAGGTACCTCAGCTAAAAGGGAAGCGACGAAAATAGCATCTATCCGTAGAGCACTCTTTATGGATCCGGATCATGCAGTTGAGGTTAAGGATGCTATTGGAGCATATAAGCCTAAATCAATACTTATTATTGGCACATCCGTTTCTATGATAGAGAAAATAGCGCGAAGGCTAGAACTACCAAAGATAGAGAAAATAGTTAAAATTGAAGATGTAGCTTCTGAAAGGGAAATAAAGTTGGCGAAAAAGCAAAGGAAAGAGGAGGGCAAACATGTCATACCTGTGCCTACCTTTGCAATAAGCAAGGATTTTTCAGGCTTTTTCCTTGATACCCTAAGGATATTCATGGCCAGAGGTGGTAGTAGGCCTGTTACCTTAGAAAAGACAGTTGTAAGACCTACATTTAGTTACCTGGGAAAGTTTTATATAGCTGACTCTGCTATTGAGGCTATTGTTGTCCATTGTGTTAAGAAGACAGAGGGAGTCTCTAAGACTATGAAAACAACAATATCCAGTGAGGATGGCGGTATAATAATAGATATTGATCTAGCAGTATATTATGGCTACAAAATTGATGGCATGCTAGAGGGAATTCAAAATAGTGTTAAAGAGGACACAGGTCATATGACAGGATTAAATGTCTTGCAGGTCAACGTTACAGCAAAGCGCCTTACCCTAAAAGAAAAAAGCAAAGATAGGTGACAATATATTAAGATGAAAAAAGAGTAGTAAATGCCTTACGATTTTTAGAGGGGAGCATTAAATGTACACGATTTTAGAAAAAAAAATATTGGCCCCAGGTATGCAGCTTATGAAAATAGGAGCACCACTTGTGGCAAGAAAGGCAAGACCTGGCCAATTTATCATACTTAGAGTTTCAGATAGAGGCGAACGAATACCTCTTACTATAGCAGACTTTGACCGGCAGGAGGGCTGGGTCACCATCATATTTCAGGAGGTAGGCTTTACCACAAAGGAGTTAGGTAGCCTAGAAGAGGGCGATTATATACTAGACTTTGCAGGCCCCCTTGGCAAGGCCTCAGACCTAGATGGATTAAAGAATGTTTTGTGTATAGGTGGTGGTGTTGGTATAGCACCCCTATATCCACAGATAAAGTATTTAGCTGAAGCGGATGCATTGGTCAATGTTATTATAGGTGCTCGAAACAAGGAATATATAATACTGGAAGATCAAATTAAAGACCGAAGTGATAATATATATATAGCAACAGATGATGGTTCTCGTGGACACAAGGGCTTTGTAACGGATGTTCTGACAAGGCTCATGGCCGAGGAAGACAATAGGTATGATATGGTCATAGCTATCGGGCCTTTACCTATGATGAGGGCGGTGGCAGAGCTGACAAGGGAGTATAATATCCCAACAAGGGTCAGCTTGAACCCCATTATGATAGATGGGACAGGGATGTGTGGTGGCTGTCGGGTGACCGTTGGTGGCGCAACTAAATATGCATGTGTTGATGGGCCTGAGTTTGATGGCCATCTAGTTGATTTCGATGAGGCCATAAGAAGGCAAGGAATGTACAAGCAGGAGGAAAAGGTTGAGCATAGTTGCAGGCTCACCAATAAAGGGGTTGGAGACAGGTGAATCTTGTACTTACAAAAACACCCATGAGAGAGCAGGAAGCAACAAAGAGACGTTACAATTTTGAAGAGGTTACCCTGGGATATGATTTAAAAGAGGCTTTAAGGGAGGCTGAAAGGTGTATCCAATGTAAAAACCCAAAATGCGTTAAGGGTTGTCCTGTTAATGTTCGTATACCTGATTTTATAGATGCACTAACCAGAGGCGAGCTGGAGGAAGCATATAATATTATAAAGGATACAAACAACCTACCGGCCATATGTGGCAGGGTCTGTCCCCAGGAGGACCAATGTGAAAAGCAATGCATACTATCGATCAAGGGTGAAAGCGTGGCTATAGGGCGCTTGGAGCGGTTCGTAGCCGATAGTTTTATAGACATTGATACCGATACCAACCATGAAATTAACCCAAATGGAAAAAGGGTTGCTGTAGTCGGTAGTGGGCCGGCAGGCCTCACCGCAGCTGCAGACCTGGCAAAAATGCACTATGAGGTAACGGTTTATGAGGCTTTTCATGAGGCGGGTGGTGTTTTAGTATACGGTATACCTGAGTTTAGGCTTCCAAAGGACTTGGTTAAAAAAGAGATAAACAAGCTAAAGAAGCTTGGAGTCAAATTTGAAATGAATGTAATTATAGGAAAGTCATTGACTATAGATGATTTGTTTGAGGATGGTTACCAGGCAGTCTTTATCGGTAGCGGGGCTGGATTACCACGGTTTATGGACATACCTGGTGAAAATTTCAATGGTGTTTATTCAGCAAATGAATACCTAACTCGTGTTAACCTAATGGAAGCATATGATTTCCCAAATAGTCACACTCCAGTCAAGCTTGGCAAAAAGGTTGCAGTTATTGGTGGCGGCAACGTAGCTATGGATGCAGCCAGGAGCGCCCTACGACTTGGGGCTGAAGAAGTCCATATAGTTTACAGGCGTTCAATGGAAGAGCTTCCAGCCAGGAGCGAGGAGGTCCACCACGCCAAAGAGGAAGGAATAATATTTGACGTCTTGACCAACCCCAAGGAGGTTCTAGGTTCCGATGGCTGGGTAAAGGGGCTAAGGTGTGTACGTATGAAGCTAGGAGAGCCTGACAAGACAGGGCGAAAAAGTCCCATCGAAATAGAAAATTCAGATTTTACCATGGATTTCGATCTGGTTATAATGGCTATAGGAACCAATCCAAATCCCTTAATCACAGCAAGTACACCGGAACTTGAAACAAATAGTTGGGGAGGAATTATTGTAGACCAGGCAACATACGCTTCCAATTTAGGAGGAGTTTATGCAGGTGGAGACGCAGTAACTGGCTCGGCGACAGTAATCCTGGCTATGGGTGCAGCAAAGAAAGCAGCTGAGGCCATAGATAGAAAGTTATCTAAGGGTGAGTAAATTTGAGGCATCCCTTTTGAGGTATCCCTTATATAAATATGAAAATAGAAGGTCAGAGAAGGCTCCTATCTCTGGCTTATTTTTAAACTAATAATAAAAGGGAAATTTGAATAATTAAGGTTTAAAACTCAAGTCTTCAAAGATTTGCGTATTGCCATAAAAACAATTAGAAGTAGGGGGAATTGTGGGAAAATGCATGTGAAGGTTAAAGATAATAGGATAATACTAACCGGGGTTCCCAGCTTTAGCCCGAATCATGTCTTTGAATGTGGACAATCCTTTCGGTGGAACAAGGATGGACAAGGGTATAC
>DASRNC010000002.1:0-3849 GCA_035647595.1 Bacillota bacterium
GATAGTATAAATGTAATATATATAGCAATGTATGGTTTGACAATCTAATAGCCAGTAAAAAGCTATGAAAAGAAGAGTAAGCACTGGAATATGTTACAGAAAGCCCTCTTGCTGAGAATGGGTACAGACGACTTTACTGAAAATGGTCTTGGAGCTTCGCACCGACCGCCATTGTGCATAGGCTGCGACGGGTACGCCCGTGATAGCGGATGAGTATGATAGTACTCTTAGAGGTTTATATCGCGAGATATAGACAAAACGAGGTGGTACCGCGAAGTATGTTACTTTCGTCCTTGATGATTATTCAAGGGCGTTTTTTAATGCCCAGAAAGGAGTTTGGGATGCAAAGCGATTATATTATAGAAATACAAGACCTAAACAAGACCTTTATCTCAGATGACAAAAGTATCGAGGTCCTCGATGATATAAACATTTCAATAAAACGAGGCGAAATTTTCGGGATTATTGGCTTGTCTGGTGCAGGCAAGAGCACTCTTGTCAGATGCATGAATCTTTTAGAAAAGCCAACAGCTGGTAAAGTTTTTGTAGACGGCCGAGAGATGACTGCCCTTTCAGAGCAAGAGCTCCGAACTGCCCGTCAATCAATCGGAATGATCTTTCAAAATTTCAACCTGCTCATGCAAAGAACTACCTTGGATAATGTATGCTTCCCCTTAGAACTGATTGGAATGAAGCAAGGTGAAGCAAGAGAAAAAGCCAGGGACTTACTTGCTACTGTAGGCCTATCTGACAAGGAGGCTGAATACCCAGCAAAACTCTCGGGTGGTCAAAAGCAACGCGTAGCAATAGCAAGGGCCCTTGCCACAAATCCAAAGGTTTTACTTTGTGATGAAATAACGAGTGCCTTAGACCCAACCACTACACAATCCATCCTAGAGTTACTCAAGGATTTAAACCAAAAACTTGGCGTAACTGTTGTGGTTATCACCCACCAAATGAAGGTTATAGAGCAGATTTGTAGCCGGGTAGCAATTATAGACAGTAGCCACATAGAAGAGATTGGAACTGTAGACGAGGTCTTTCGTCGTCCAAAGACTACTGCAGCAAAAAAGCTCCTCTACACAAGGGGCGAGCATATAGAAAAGTTTACAGGTAAGGGCAGACTCCTTCGACTGGTTTTTGATGGAAACTCTGCAGACAGGCCGATTATTGCAGAAATGATACTTAAATGTGGTGCCCTTGTAAACATCGCATACGCTGACACAAAGAATATCGATGGCAAAATGTTTGGGCACATGATACTACAGCTACCTGAAAACCCAGCCACTGTTGAGAAAATACTAAATTTTTTCGACGACGAAAACATTAGTTATGCAGAGGAGGACTAGACTATGGATTTGACTGTTCAGCAGATAACGCAGCTTATGTGGGATGGGCTCCTCGAGACCCTCTACATGACTGTAGTCTCTACAATAGCAGCTTATATAATAGGGATGCCAATAGGGCTACTCCTTACAGTTACAGACAAGGACGGGATTAAGCCAAACAAGACAATTAGTACAGTCCTGGGCCTTATAGTAAATGTCCTTAGGTCCATACCCTTTATTATACTCTTAGTTGCAGTCATGCCAATAACACGTGCAATCGTAGGAACAACCATCGGCTCATCAGCTACTATCGTGCCACTTGTAATAGCCGCGGCCCCTTATATAGCAAGAATGGTTGAAAATTCTATAAAGGAGGTTGATCGGGGCGTTATTGAAGCGTCCCACTCTATGGGTGCCTCAACACTCCAGATAGTTTGGAAGGTGTTAATACCAGAGGCCAGGCCTTCCCTGCTACTTGGCGCTGCGATCTCCATCACCACTATCCTTAGCTACTCAGCAATGGCAGGCTTTGTAGGGGGAGGCGGACTAGGCGACATAGCCATCCGCTATGGATACAACCTTGGTAAAACAGAGATAATGCTGGTTATGGTAATTGTACTTATAGCCATAGTCCAAGTATTCCAGGCTACTGGAGCATGGATTTCTAGAAAAAATGATAAGCGTATCAGATAGAAAATAATTATTTATCTGTTTATGATATGAAAATGAAATTAAGATAAGGAGAGATAAAAATGAAAAAAACATTATTAGTAGTTTTAACCTTGACTCTTTTAGTAGGAGCTTTTGCAGGATGTTCTTCAAAGGGAGCGGTACCCAATGATGGCAAGATAAAGATTGGTGCCAGCGTAACCCCCCATGCACAGATACTCAGAGAAACTAAAGAGATACTTGAGGAAAAGGGTATAGAGCTTGAGATCGTTGAGTTCACCGACTATGTACAGCCAAACAATGCAGTTAATGACGGAGAACTGGATGCAAACTATTTTCAGCACCAACCATATCTTGACCAGTTTAACGAAGACAACGGGACAAAGGTAGTACCAGTGACAATTGTTCATTACGAGCCCTTTGGCATCTATCCAGGGAAGACAGATACCATAGAAGGACTAGAGGATGGGGCCACAATCTCTGTGCCAAATGACGGAACAAATGAGGCCCGTGCCCTATTGCTGCTAGAGGCCCAGGGACTGATAAAGCTTAAAGAAGGTGTCGGCTTTTATGCTACAGTACTCGATATAGAGGAAAATCCCAAGAACCTTGATATAAAAGAACTTGCCGCAGAGCAGCTAACCCATTCACTCCAAGATGTTGATTTAGCTGTAATAAACGGTAACTATGCTATCCAGGCTGGATTGAATGCTGCTACCGACGCACTTGCCGTAGAGGATAAAGACTCTGATGCAGCCCAGACCTATGCAAATGTTCTTTGTGTAAAGGAAGGCAATGAGGATGATCCAGATATAAAGGCTCTTATAGAAGCACTACAGGGCGAAGAAGTTAGAAAGTTTATCGAAGACACCTATGAGGGCGCAGTAGTTCCTATCTTTAACTAGAATGTAGTTTGCCCCTAATAGTGAAACGCCTTGGTAACATTCGAGTTGAAAAGCAGGACGGTTTTACATACAACCGGAATTAACCGGTAAAGTGTAGAAATCGTCCATTTTTTTATTCTAAACCTTGATGCTATAAGAATAACTAGTCCCCCCCTTCATATTTTAAGGGGATATATTCCTTTTGATTATATTTACAGCTATTGGGCAAAAATATAGGTAAATTGAATTCCTGTGGAGGTAGAAAATATGAATAGTCTAGTAAATACAAACACTGCGGAAAACCTGCTCAAGGCCTTTGCTGGAGAGTCACAGGCCAGTAACCGGTATGATTTTTATGCAAGGGTGGCAAGGACGGATGGCTACATACAAATATCTAGGATATTTGAAGAGACTGCCAACCACGAAAGACTTCATGCCCGTAGGTTTTTCAATTTTCTTACTGAAGGTCTAAAGGAAGAGCTACCGACAGTAGTAGAGATTAATGCCGGCTATCCAGTTGCAAAGGGTGATTCACTAGAAAACTTAAAGGCGGCTGCTGCAGGGGAAAAGGAAGAATGGCATGACCTTTATCCAGCCTTTGCTCAAATTGCCAGGGAAGAAGGCTTTCCCAATGTGTCATCCGCCTTTATAAATATTGCCGAGGCAGAAAAAAGACATGAAGCAAGGTTTATAAAGCTAGCTGACAATGTAGAGAATGGTAGGGTCTTTAAAAGAGATGAGCCAGTAGAATGGACATGCGACCTGTGTGGTTATACCCACCTGGGTACTACCCCTCCAAAAACCTGTCCCTCTTGCCTCCATTCACAAGCCTACTTTAAGCTGTTTAAAGAGAACTACTAATACTAGAGATTAGCAAAGCTACTATCTATATATGCCACACCGCTAGTATCCATGAAAAGCAAGATTATTACTGGTTAGTGTAAAATTACTATGGGTAAATAATCAAG
>DASRNC010000003.1:0-2205 GCA_035647595.1 Bacillota bacterium
TTTCTATAGGGCTGAGGATTGAACACCCCCAGGACACCATTGACAAAAGCCAATACGGTAGCCTTGCTGGCTATCCTGGTCTAGGAGCAGCTGAATACAAGATGGCCTATCATTCAAAGTCTGGCAGGTCTGCCTATACCTTTTGTATGTGTCCAGGCGGCTATGTAGTAGCTGCTGCTTCTGAGGAGGGCTATCTTGTTACCAATGGTATGAGTGAGTACAAGAGAGATGGCCTAAATGCAAACTCCGCAGTCTTGGTGGGGGTTGACCCCCAGGACTTTGGCAGTGGCCACCCCTTGGCTGGTGTAGACTTTCAGCGCAGATGGGAGAGGCTAGCATATGAACTAGGGGGCAGGACATATAAGGCCCCGGTCCAGCTGGTGGGAGATTTCTTGGACGACAGGGCCAGTAAGGCGCTAGGCAGTGTTCAGCCAACATATAAACCTGGTGTAGTCCTGGCCCAGCTAAAGGAATGCTTGCCTGATTATGTTGTAGAAACTCTAAGAGAGGCAATAGTATATTTTGATAAGAGGATAAAAGGATTTGCCATGCCCCATGCTATATTAACTGGAGTTGAAACCAGGAGCTCTTCACCTATAAGGATAAGTCGAGGAGAGGACTTCCAATCTAGTATAGGAGGACTTTACCCCGTAGGTGAGGGCGCAGGCTATGCAGGGGGTATCGTATCCTCGGCAGTTGATGGTGTTAAGGCTGCAGAAGCTGTTATTGCTAGGTTTGCACCCATTAATCATCCATAGGCCTACCGGTCCTGTAAGGCACTGTCCCGGAAGGAACCACCTCTGATGCTGTTGTTCATACTGTTCCTTGATGTGATTATGACTTCAACCTTGTGCTTTAGGTCTGCCAGCTCATTTAGGCTTAGCAGGGCCTCTTGTTCAAATATATTGTTTTCATACTCCAGCTGAAATAGTGCCCTGGATGTAACTGCCGTTTTTAGTTTGTCGTCAATACTATATGGCATCTTATATTCTCCTGTTTACTGATATGGTATTTAGCTTAATGGCTTCCAGTCTTATCGTGAAATGACCTCTTTTAGTAGCAGTCTCTTGCTAAAACCTCCCCTTTTTAAGGCCTTTTCCTTTCTGAGCTTTTCAAATTCATCTATGGGTATACCCTTAAGGTTAAGTAACGCGTAAACCACCTCTACAAGATCGGCTAGTTCCTCCACACTGTCCTCTGCCAGGTATTCCTCCAGCTCTTCGTGTAGCTTTATATCCAGGTACCTCTTAGAGCCCACATCATCTATGATTTCTGTTAAAGCCCGGCTACCATCGGCACTTATTATTTCTGGTATCCTGTCTCTTATCAGTTTGTCATATTTGATTGTCTTTTTCATATGGACTCTCCTTTTCGCTAGAGCTATCTATTTATATGGGTCTATTTCCTTTAGCCGCTTTTCAAGTCTTTTCTTGTAGAACCTGCGGGTTCTGTAGTCAATTATATCTTTAAAATGGGTGATAAAGACAGGGTCTTTTATATACTCCTTCAGGGCAGGATTGAGGCAAAACCTATACCCCTCTGTGTAAAAAAAGTCTGGCGAGCTTTGCTGTAAAAAGTGAACCGGATTTTTGCGGGCCAGGGAAACATATTCATTTTTGCCCCAGGACTTAAAAGCCCTTGTGCTCTTGTCCTTGTACATATCGATTGCATTGGAAGCTTTACTGTAAAAGCTCTTAAAGCTCTCATATATATCATCATCACCAATGGACATTTTGATTCTACCCTGGTTGTAGAAGGCTAGTAGTATGGGCATCTTGTAGGTTTTGCTCATACTTGTATTTTCCATAGCCCTTAGAAAATCATGGGCCAGTGTCTCTGTAAGCTGGGCTTCATCATCAGCCAGCTCGCCCGTTTTTCCCAGGAAGGCCAGAAAGTCTCTGAATACATTAAGCTTGCGGTTTGCCCTCATTGCCCTTATCAAAGCCTCATCCATATAGGTATAGGCAGTCAGCCTTAGTGTGGTGCTGATAGTGATGAATAGGTTTTAAAGAAATTGGCATAGTCGTGAGTCTAGCGGCTATGCCATTTGTCTTGCCTTCTAACACCGTTGATTTCCACTTCAGGTGGACGCTTTCCGCGGGCATGGCCTCAACTCTTATTGTTCCACTGTCGTGTCACAATAAGGATTTTCGGACTCATGCTTTTCCCGCAGGAGTCGCCACCTTACGTTCCAATCAACTGGTC
>DASRNC010000004.1:0-3915 GCA_035647595.1 Bacillota bacterium
TAGCCGTTACAGTCCTTTTAAAAACGGTTGAAAAGTATATGCCAATGCTCCCAATAGAAATTGCTGTAATAATATAAAAAAGGAAAAGCATGACAATATCGCCAGGGGTGACGCCACCGAAGAGAAAAACCATGCTAAATAGGGGTATAGAAGAAAATATTAGCAGGAGTATATAGGACATTGATGACATTAGCTTGCCCAATATGATGCCCAGTGGAGACAAGCTGGTGCATAAAAGCAGGTCAAGTGTCTGCTTCTCACGTTCACCGCTGATAGTGCCTGCAGTTTGGGCAGGAGTGATTAGAATAATCAGGGCAAACTGTAAAGCTGCCAGCATAGTGTAGATGGAAACGCCCATATCCTGCCTGGCATTTATGGACATATTGTAAGATGCCGTGTTTTCAATAAATGTAATATAGTATAAAAAGGCTATCAGCACCATTATCCCTAAATAGACTATTATGCCTAGGAAGGTCTTCCACCCTCTCATACGTATTTTTAAATCACTAGATAAAACCGGGTTATTTAAGCTCTTTAGCTCCACCCTTGGTCACCTCCAAAAATACTTTTTCTATATTTCCGTCTATCTTAGTAAAGGATATTACAGGTATATCATTTAGGACCAAAAGCTTTAATAACCTGGTCATATCCTCTTCTCCGCCATCATAGCTTATCTCCAAAGTATTATCCTCACCGCTTATATCATCAATATAGGGCTGTTCCTTCAAGAGACTAGCAGTCCTGTCTACATCAGCTAAAACCCTTATTCTAATAATGGACTTGCCTGTCAGCCTCTTCATCAAATCATCTATTTTGCCGGAATAAACAAGTTCCCCCTGTTCAATCACTCCGATGGTGTTACATAGCTCAGCCAGTTCATGTAGTATATGTGAGCTTATTAGTATTGTTTTATCCATACTCTTTAGGGTCTTTAATATGCCCTTCATCTCGATTCGCGCCCTTGGGTCCATACCCGATGCTGGCTCGTCAAGTATTAAAAGCTCAGGATTATGAATAAGGCTCCTTGCTAGACAGAGTCTTTGCTTCATACCCCTAGACAAGGTATCTACATAGTTGTCCCCCTTGTCCTTAAGGTCTACAAGCTCAAGTAGCTCTCCTCTTGCCTTCCTTCGCTCACCGGCCGGAATACCATAGCAGCTACCGTAGAAATCCATGTATTCATTAACCTTAAGGTTGTCATATACACCGAAAAAGTCAGGCATATAACCAATCCTGCTCTTAACCATTCTAGGGTTTTCAGCTACATCTATCCCATCCACAAAAACCTTCCCCGAAGTAGCCTTCATCAATGTGGCGACAACCTTCATTGTTGTTGTTTTACCAGCACCGTTTGGCCCAATAAAACCATATATGTCACCCTTATCTAGCTTAAGATTTAACTTGTCTACCGCTGTAAATTTCCCGTACTTTTTAACAAGATTTTCTATAAGTAGCATTAGTCAATCCTCCCTTCAATAGTTACAGAGGGCGGAACGAAAGCCATGTATTCATGTTGTAAAGGCTCTAACTTAATATAGGCCTTGTTGTTATCACCAATATACCAATCCATGTTTTCTCCGAAAACATATATGGTGTTGCCATCAACCTCTAAAAATTCATCCTCGTTTGAGTTGTATATTGTTGTTTTTCCCATATCACTGCCTGTTTCTATTGAAACGACCATATCCTCAAGGTCAAGGAAGGGATCTAAATCAACCGAATATACTGCATAGCTGTCATAATCATAGAAATGTGTATAGGGTTCATGCTGATCCTGCTTGACATTATGGGACATCTCCTCCTCTAAGGTAACTCTTACAAGCTCATCAGGTATAAAAACTGGCCCAGTCATATTCCAACCTATATCAACCGTACCAAGAATAATTCCACTACCTTCTGCCTTATCAGGCTCCTTATTATTGATTCTGACCTTATCTTCAGCTCCACCCTCAAAGAATGCAAAAAAATCAGCTTTTAAATTGGACCCGGGGGAATAATCAACATTTCCTCCTTGGTCCGCAACTAGGCTCCAGAAAAGGTCCCTCCGTATATCTTGCTTCCGGTATTCACTTGCATCTGTTGAGAAATTTCCATAGGGGAATACATCGTCGACCATGTCATTGTAAAGCCCAGATAGGTCTAAGCTGACATTTTTAGACTCACCAGATGCAATATTGCCTAGTTTTTGATAGGCGGACCCCAAATGTAAGACAAAGTTCTCCAGAGGGAAGTCTGTATTATTGGTCAGTCTACCTGTAATTTCGTTATTGTTGAAGGTCAATTCTGCGTCAACACTACCCATATCTACTAATTGCTTGTCTATCATGAATGCCTTCATCATCCACACATTAACATTGTCAAATTCTACCCGGGACGACCCACCCTGGGTGACCCTTGCTTCAACTTGTGCCGTGTCTGATGCTTGATGATAGTATCCATAATCCATGTCCTGCCCCACCGATACCAGGCTGCTACTATCTATGTCTATTATATAATCGCCCCTACCAGGGAAAAATACACCCACATGCTCTCTTAACTCAGCCTGGCTAGAACCATCATGCAAATTCACTATAGATATGGTGTTCATAATTGTTTCATTGCCCTTTGTAGTAAAGCCAAACCCATATATAATACCGGCAAATATAATTGAAAGGGCCGGTATGGTGACCCAGGACCATTCCCTCTTGTCAAGCTTCTTTAAGACAATATAATTCAAGGGTCCTGTTATGCCAAGATAAAGCAAGAAAATAAATAATATGATTGATGCAGGCGGCAATTCCATCGCTTGGATATTGCCCAATAAATCTTGAGGCGTGGTATTTATATACATATAAGAGGGAGTCTGAAGGCTCATTACTCTTTGATAGGGTAATGTATCGCTTAGCACTCTTTCCCACAAAACCTTGTTGCCTGGCCAGCTAAGTATGGGCTCTGTACCCAAATCAAAGGCGGATGTATACACAAAGCCGCCTCCCACGGAATGCAAAGAGATTAAAGGAATATCATCTTCTTGCAGGACCACAAAACCCTTATCAGATTTAAGGTCTACCATAGGCAGGGAGTCCCCAGAGATGGGCCTACCGGCTTTTGCTTCAAGTGCACCCAAGGATTCTAGATTTTTTGTAGTCTCTGTAGTCACAGGTATTATACCAGGGCTAAGGCCCGAAAGAGTCCGCCTTGCATTTGGGCCTGTACCAATTATAAGAATACCCCCGCCCTTGACCCAGGAATCTAGGGCAGATATCTGTTTTTCCCTCAAGTTGCCAGTCTCTATATTGTTCAAAACAATAATGCCAAAGTTGTCCATGACCTCTGCCCTATCCGGCAGGCTCTCAACAGACAAAGATATGGGTTGGTAATCAGAAAAAATTGGATGGGTATCCAAGCCATCCTTCCAATAGCCAAGTGAGGCATTGTCCTCTGTTAGTATACCAAGCATGTAGCCTTGTTCAGTTATATGAGTAAGGGTCTTTATTGTAGACTTTTCAATAACCTTATTGTTCTTGCCGACGAGACTTATATCCAGGCTCCTTGTATACCTTTGTATCTTGGCATAAATAGTGTATTCCTTGACCGATGAGGCTGGAACATTCACTGGGACTGAATAAATGGCATCTGTATCACGGCTAGCAGGTACAACTACCTCAAGGCTGCCCTCTATTTCATGACCCGTGTTGTTGATTGTCACCCTTATGGGTGTCCATTCACCCAAATTATATGAATTGTTAAATCCAACCTCAACATCTGACAATATACCCGCAGCAGCTGCCCTATTATAAGAGCCAAGCGTGAGTGAAAATAAAAGACATAATAGCAAAAGCCAAATCCTTTTCATCCCTTTTCCCCTTCCAATTGAGACTTTGTCTATCCATCTCAAGTACAAAATATTACCTATAGCAATAATTATACCACTAT
>DASRNC010000005.1:0-6374 GCA_035647595.1 Bacillota bacterium
TTTCTCTTTTCTAGTTGCAATAAGCAACCGACAAGAGATTATATAGAAAAAAATTATAGAAATCAATCTGCCTAAAAATGCTGTAATTACATCCGATGATACACATGGAGGAGCTTTAGGAGATGGAATATTTTTTGCTAAAGTAGTATTTGAGGATGAAGAAGTACAGCCCTTTTATCATTGGTTAAAGCAAGAACTTTGATGAACTACCTTTAAGTAAAGAGATAGACTTAATTATGCGTGGAGGCATATTAAAGGGTACTGATTATAATTATAACTTTGCTGATGAAGTAGGAATGCCAAAGGTGGAAAACGGGTATTGGTTTTTTAATGACCGACACAAAGAAGTATCTGAAAATCTACTAGAGCGTCACTCATTTAACTCCACTTTGGCAATCCCCGACACAGATTCTAACGTTTTATATGTTTATGTTTTAGATACTTAATAATCATTCTCTAAGCTACAAGCTTATAAGGAGAAAAGGGCAAGGAAATCTTGTGGGTTTTACACTTGATAATGATTTTAGGCTGGGAAATGTAAAAATAGGAATGAAGGCAAAACTCATTTTGGGAAAGAATCCTTATAATCAACTTACCTATGAAATATACCTTGCATTTATTATATAGCCACTGTATACTATTTCTAGTATTACAAGTAGATATACAATCAGCTACATGATGCAAATATGATAAAAGGAGGAACGAGCAGTGAGCAGAAATCGCATAAGCAGACTACATAAAATAAGTTCATATTATTTAGCTTTTGCGGCCCAGAGTGCCCGCATATTTAATATCCGCTACGTTCCAGGGATTATCGGTAACTAAGGTCAGCTAGCATTATAAAACAGGCTAGACAGGAATTACCACCATAGGGAACGAGCAAAACACGTACCTATGGTTTTTTATTGCACAAAATATGCAATTTATAACCGCCATGGTTGACTAGGCAAGAGCCGCAGCCACGCAAGCCGTAGGTAAATAAATAAGAGACCTATGGTTTTTTTGTGCCTTTATAGGCTAGACCTAGCTGGATAGGATTCGAAAAGCCAAAGAAATATAGAAGTAAGGTAGAAAGAGAAAAAGCAGAGCCTAATTTAAGTCAAGACAGGAAGTGAAGTAATGTTAAAAAGATTTAAGCTACTAATTAAACTTATGAGGGGGAACCGCCTATTATATTTAGGCTCAATTATATTTGTAGGCCTAGCAACCCTACTATCCCTAGTATCACCCCTTATTATGAGGTTTACCCTGGACAATGTAATATATGAGGAATCGGTAGACCTGCCAGTCTTTTTAGACAGAATCATTAGGGGACTAGGGGGCGTGGATGGCCTAAGACGCAACCTTTGGATCTGTGGCCTGGCCCTCCTTACCATAACCATAATAAATGGCCTATTCCAGTTTATAAAGGGAAAGTGGTCTGCAAAAGCGTCAGAATCCATTGCCAAGCAGCTAAGGGATGACCTATACGACCACATACAAAAGCTCCCCTATGACAACCATGTAAAGGCCGAGACTGGAGATTTGATCCAGCGGTGTACCTCCGATGTTGAAACCATTAGAAGGTTTTTATCTGTCCAGCTAGTTGAGTTGGGCCGTGCCATTATTATGCTATTTGCAGCTATCATCATTATGCTTTATATAGATGTGCAGATGACCCTTGTTTCCATAGCCGTTGTTCCTATAATATTCACCTTTGCCCTTGTCTTTTTTATCAAGGTGCAAAAGGCCTTTTTAAAGGCCGACGAGAGTGAAGGCCGCCTATCAAACATCCTCCAAGAAAGCCTAACAGGAGTCAGGGTGGTAAGGGCTTTTGGTAGGCAGGTTTACGAGAACGATAAATTTGATGGAAGAAACAGCGAGTATAGGGACCTAGTCAACAAGCTTATCCGTCTCTTGGCTATGTATTGGTCCCTCTCAGATGGAATAGCCCTTTTCCAGATAGGCCTTGTTGTTATTTTAGGTGTTTATAGGGCGGCCTCAGGCCAGATCACCTTCGGCGACATGAACGTATTTTTAAGCTATGTAAGCATGCTACTTTGGCCCATCAGGCAGATGGGTAGGATTTTAACGGATATGGGCAAGACACTTGTTTCTGTAGGCCGTATCCAGGAGATTTTAGATACGCCAGGGGAGACCCAGGATGATGATTCGGTAAAGGCCCCAATAGCTGGGGATATTGTCTTTGATAGTGTTGACTTTGAGTATGAAAAGGGCAACCCGGTCCTAAGGGGCCTATCCTTTAAGGTAGAGCAGGGCCAGACGGTGGCGATTTTAGGGCCAACAGGGTCGGGCAAGTCCTCCCTCATGCACCTTTTGCAAAGACTTTATGACTACACAGGTGGTTCTATCACTATAGGTGGGGTCGAGCTTAAAAAGATAGATAAAAGATGGCTACGCCGTCATGTGGGCTTAGTCCTGCAGGAGCCTTTCTTATTCTCAAAGACCATAAAGGAAAACATCGGTATTGCTAGGCCCAATGCAGGAGACCAGGAAATATTTGAGGCTAGCAGGATAGCTTCTGTCCACTCTGTCATAGAGGAATTTGATAAAGGCTACGAAACACCTGTAGGTGAGAGAGGGGTGACCCTGTCAGGTGGCCAAAAGCAGAGGGTGGCCATAGCTAGAACTATAATAAACAATAGCTCCATCTTGATATTTGACGACTCCCTAAGTGCAGTGGACACTGAAACGGATGCAGCTATCCGCAAGGAGCTAAAGAAAAGAAGCAGGGAGGTAACCACTTTTATTATATCCCACCGGATTACAACCCTGTCTGAGGCAGATATAATACTGGTCCTTGATGAGGGACGCCTGATACAGTCTGGTACCCATGATGACCTAATCGAACAATCTGGCTTGTACCAGCGGATTTGGTCCATCCAAAGCTCCATAGAAGAGGGCCAGGCAGAGGACGAAAAACCTGCCATATAAAGCTTTGAAAGGAATTAAATTATGAGTGTATTTGAAGAAGAGCTATATAGCAAAAAAGTTGATTTTACCCTATGGAAGCAGCTACTAAGGTATGCAAAACCATATACAAAGCAGCTTGTCTTTCTGGTTTTCATTAACGTCCTAACTGGAATTGTTGATGTTTTCTTTCCCATGATGAACCGGTATGCCATTGACAACTTTATCGTTAAAGGCTCCTTAGATGGGCTTGGCTGGTATGCAGCCCTATATGGACTACTGGTAGCTGTTCAGTGCCTTAACGTCTGGTTCCTTATTTCTGTTGCAGGCAAGGTTGAGGTTTTTATGGTCTACGATATTAGGAAGGCTGGCTTTAAGCACCTGCAGAAGCTTTCCTTTTCCTACTATGATAAAACACCTGTAGGCTGGATTATGGCTAGGATGACCTCGGATGCACAAAGGCTAGGAGAGACAATATCTTGGGGGCTGGTTGACCTAGCTTGGGGCTTTAGCATGATGATTGGCATTATCATAGTAATGTTTTCACTAAACCTTAGGCTTGCCCTAATAGCCCTGGCAGTAGTACCCCTACTGGTAGTAATAAGCCTATACTTCCAAAAGAGAATCCTTGGTGGCTATAGGGATGTGCGCAAAACCAACTCAAGGATAACAGGTGCCTTTAACGAGGGCATTATGGGGGCAAAGACCACCAAGACCCTGGTGCGTGAGGAGGGCAACCTTGAAGAATTTAAGGATATAACAGGGAGCATGAAGGCCCAATCCATACGGGTGGCAATAACTTCATCAATCTTTATGCCCATCGTAACAACCCTAGGTGGCATAGGTTTGGCCCTGGTACTTTGGCAAGGTGGCGAAGGCTTGCTGGGACAGAACCCAATAATCGGAGTAATCAGCCTAGGTACCCTCTATGCCTTTATCACCTATACCCTACAGTTTTTTGAACCCATAGGCCAGATAGCCAGGATATTTGCAGAGCTACAGTCAGCCCAGGCCTCAGCGGAACGAGTTTTCTCCATGATAAATACCCCCCTTGAAATAGATGACTCCCCTGGGGTAAGGGCCAAATATGGAGACTCCTTTAACCCAAAAAGGGATAAGTGGGAGCAGGTGGGGGGCGACATAGCCTTTGAAAATGTCAGCTTTGCCTACAAGGGGGGCGACCAGGTTTTAGAGGACTTTAGCCTGAAGGTCAAGGCAGGGGAGACTATAGCCCTAGTGGGAGAGACTGGTTCGGGCAAGTCCACTATAGTAAACCTAATCTGTCGCTTTTATGAACCAACAGGGGGGCAGATCCTAATAGATGGCAAGGATTATAGGGAAAGATCCCAGCTATGGCTGCAGTCAAACCTGGGTTATGTGCTCCAGGCGCCCCACCTATTTTCAGGCTCCATAAAGGATAATATCCGTTACGGCAAGCTTGATGCTACAGACGAGGAAATAGAGGCAGCTGCAAGGCTGGTAAATGCCCATGACTTTATCAGCAGGCTAGACAAGGGTTATGATACTGAGGTAGGTGAGGGTGGTGGCAGGATGTCCACTGGGCAAAAACAACTCGTTTCCTTTGCCAGGGCGGTAGTTGCTAATCCCAAGCTATTTGTGCTGGATGAGGCAACCTCATCTATTGACACAGAGACCGAACAAATCATACAAACAGCTATTCAAAAGGTGCTTGAGGGCAGGACCAGCTTTATCATTGCCCATAGGCTATCTACTATTAGGTCAGCTGACCGTATACTAGTCATTGTTGACGGAAGGGTTATCGAGGAGGGTAGCCATAAGGACCTACTTGGTAAAAAGGGCTACTACTACCGACTCTACACCAACCAGTTTTTAGAGGAAGAAGGGGCCCGTATATTGAAGAAACAATAATTTTAGCCAAAACCATTGCAAGCCTTAAGATTTTTTGCTAAAATCAATTATACTGGTTGCCTTATAAGGTATAGTGGAGCCAAGTAACATATAAAAGTAGTTAGATATATACAAGAAGGTATCCACTGGCACAAAACTGTAGAGGAAATTAATTTTTTATAAAATAAGGAGATGGTAGTCAAATGGACAGTGACGGTTGGCCTAAGGCCATACTGTTGATTGTTTTGCTCTTAGCTGCAGCTTATTGCGCATCAGCTGAAATAACATTTGCTTCCCTAAATAAAATCAGGGCCAAAAACCTAGCAGACAAAGGTGACAAGCGTGCTATCAAAGCCTTGTATGTAACTGACAATTTTGACAAGGCACTAACGACACTTTTAATCGGCAACAATATCACACATATAGGATTTGCATCATTAGTGACTCTTATTGCAACCCAAACATGGGGGACATCATCAGTCATATATGCAACTGTTTTTTCCACAATAGTAGTATTCCTTTTTAGTGAAATGATACCCAAAAGCTATGGCAAATCAAACCTGGATTATGCACTAAGGATTTCGGGTTCCCTTACCATGCTTATAAAGGTTTTTGAGCCATTGAGTAGGTTCTTCACATTTATTTCAGATTCAGTTTCAAAACTCTTTAAGATATCTGAGGATGAAGAAATGAGTCAAGAGGATTTTTATGAAATAATGAGAAGTGTAAATGAGAATGGCTCAATAGATAAAACCAAACGGGTTCTGGTGTACTCTGCATTAGATTTTGATTTAACTAAGGTGAAGGATGTTTTTACCCCACTAGAGGATGTTGAGTCCATTAATATTGAGTCTTCACCTAAGGACATTTTAAAGCAATTAAGAGAGACTAGGTATTCTAGGTTACCTGTTTACAGGCAAACAAAAGACAATATAATTGGAGTATTACAAACAAAGCAATTTCTTAAGGCCTATATTAAAAAGGACCTCACTGATATTAAGAGCTTGCTCCTTGAGCCTAGCTTCGTAACGCCGAGTGTTTTAATTGATGATCTTCTTAGGAAAATGTCCAGTGAAAAAAACCATATTTTTATCGTAAAAAACAACAAAGACAAGGTAGAGGGCATTATTACAATGGAGGACATTTTAGAAGAGCTCGTCGGCGAGATATGGGACGAGAATGACGTTGTGAAGGGAGATGTTCTCTAGTATGGGTATTGGGCCTTATTTGGGGATTTTAGCTTGCATTATACTATCTGCTTTTTTCTCTGCTTCTGAGATAGCCTATTCATCAGTTAATAAGGTTAGGCTTAGAATCAATAGCAAGACTGGTAATAAATATGCCAAGGCTGCCTTATATATATCCGACAACTTTAACCAAGCCTTATCAACGATACTAATTGGCAACAATTTAGTCAATATAGCTGCCTCATCCATAGCTGCAGTTATAATTATTGATTTATTTGGCAGTAAGGGAACTATATTATCAACGGTTTTAATGACTACAATCATTTTAATTTTTGGGGAAATCACACCAAAGACCATAGCCAAAAAGACGTCTGACCAGTTTGTCCTATTCTCAGCATATCCAATTAG
>DASRNC010000006.1:0-4865 GCA_035647595.1 Bacillota bacterium
ATATTGTATTATATAACTTAGTAATAATTGGGTCAATATGAATTTGGCATTTTCCAACAAACTTTTCAGTCCTCTACCATTTTTTCTGCATTCTTTGTAATCTGACCAGGAAATCCGATATACTCAAGGAGCTTTATTGCATTTCTAGTGCTTGAAACGCCCTCATATATCTTGTAATCAAATGTGATATCCTTTTGCTCCATTTTCTCAGTAAAGTAGTAGTTGTCATATAATTTGCCTAGTATTTGCGTTAGCTCGATGTCATGGGAGGCAACTATGGCAATGCAGTTTTTGCTTGACAGGTAACTTAGGACCGATGAGGAAGCGGCCAGCCTTTCAACTGTATTGGTCCCCCTTAGAATCTCATCAATTAAACATATTACAAGCCTATCATCACTTAAATCATCTATAATTCTTTTTAAATATTTTATTTCTTTAATGTAATAGCTCTCCCCTTCCATCAGGTCATCCCGGACGGCCATGGATGTAATAACCTTGCCATGGGGTAGGACCATCTCTTGACCCATACATGTATATATGCTCTGGGCGAAAATAGCATTTATGGCTGTAGCCTTAATAAATGTAGACTTACCCGATGCATTTGAGCCTGTTATAATAGAGTTGTTCTCTATCCTGACAGTATTACAAACCGGGTCATCGATTAGGGGATGGTATATTTCCTTTAGGTCAAGCACATGGTCTTTAGTAAAGATAGGGGTACAATACAAGGGAATACTCTCCCGAAATGAAGCAACAGCAATGGCCATATCAATTTCGCCAAGCCCATTATATAGGTCTATAAACTCAGCACTTTTATCCCTTAGACTGCTTATAATCCTATTATATAAGGTGAAATCCAGTAGGAATACCCCCGTAAGGTAATCGCTCAGCATGGACAGCATATCTCCTGAAAGTGCAGCATCCTTTTTCATTTGGAATAAGCCCATTATAAAGGATAGGCCCTTGAATGGCTTGACTAGCTGATCAAAATCACCAAACTCTTTTTCATATGCAAACTTCTTTGTGTTAGTAATGGCTCTGCCAGTAGCTATGAGACTCAGGATGCTTCTAAACAAATTAAGATGGGACTCAAACTTCATTTTCCCTATGGAATAGGTAGCGATATTTATAACAAGCACTATTAGTGTTATGTATAAATAATTTATATCCCTAAGTATTATGGCAGGGAGAAATGACAGGACAAGGGCTATTTGTAATGCCCGGTATTTCCATGCCCCCGGTATCTTATGTCTATCCAATTGCTCAATAGCTTTAGGTAGGTAGTAGGACTGTTTATCCTTTCCTAGCTTAGAAAATAGGAACTGCAGCCCTTCTCGTTCCCTCTGGTTAGATGAAAAAAAACAAACCTTCTTGTCAAACTCTTCTCCATATAAACTATCCTTGGGCAGACAATGGAGTCTTGAGTATAGTAACTGGTCTCCTATAAAGGAGCTACAATTGTTTATCCGCCCATATACACTGTCCATCTCCAGGTCATCCCAGGTTATATCATCGATTTTTTCATCCCCTGAAACTCTCTTTCCAAACACTGTCCAGTGATAGCCTATATCCTTAAAGTCATAGTCTCTCTTTTTAGGTTTCTTCCCATAAAGGCCCCTTATTTTATCATGGCGCTTATTAATACTTTTTTTATGGTCTACTATCTTAAAAACTAATAAAAATATGGCTATAGCCGCTATAATGGGCAACTGCATTACTTCCTCTCATAAAAGTATATGACGCCTACACTACCACCTGGATACTATTCAAAGCCTGTACCCATCTATTTGTGGTAGGGCTCATTATTTATAATTCTAAATGACCTGTAAATTTGCTCAACCAATATCAGTCGCATCAGCTGGTGTGGGAATGTAAAGCTCGAAAAAGATAAAAGTAGGTCTGCCTGCTTAATAATACTATCATCTAAGCCTATAGACCCACCTATAACAAAATCTACCTTGCTCTTGCCTGAAAGAGCGAGCCCGCTTATATGCTGTGCAAGCTCCTCGGAACTAAGAGACTTGCCCTCAATAGCAAGCACGATTTTCACCGCTCCACCACGAAGAAACCGCATTATACCTGCAGCTTCTTTTTTCTTTACCATGGCCTGCTCATTTAAAGACATGGACTCCGGTACCTTCTGATCATTGATTTCCTTTATCTCAACCTTGTTATACCGGCTCAAGCGCTTTAAATACTCTGCAATGCCCTGGGCCAGATATTTTTCTTTAATTTTGCCAACACATATTATTCTTAGATTCATATATCAATCCTCAAACTAAATTTGCCATCCTTAAGACCTCTAACACTAGCATACCCACTATTATCAAGATGGCTAGGAATGTAGGAATAAGCTCAACAAATCTAGGTAGCCTTGTTGTTACAGGTTGCACTGTGTCTGCATCTGCCATCGCCGCCTTTTGGGCCTCGATTTTAGCCTGTTTTGCAGCCCTGTGCTTTTCCCTGGTGATCCTAATAAAGCCAGCAAAGCATGCACCAAACAATGCAAGTGCAATTAGGCCCATTATAGAAACAATAATTATCATAAGTACCATTTGTGCATCTGGAATATCTGCTATGCTTTCTACTGTCTCTTCGCCTGTAGGAATAAACTGGTTAAATATGCTAGTCATGTAGACCAGTGTTACTGCTATGGCGTTATTTGTGAGGTGGTATATAATACCTGTGAACAAGGAATTGGACCGGTAGACTATATAACACAGAATAATCCCCATAAGTATTATAGCCGGTAGAGAGACGATGCTTAGGTGCAATAATGCAAACAAAGCACCGGTTAGCACTATGGATGTGCGGGTCCCATACTTTTCATAGCCCCTCATCATCACACCCCTAACTAGGAATTCCTCAACTATTGCAGGTGTCACAGCTATTACAAGAAGAGCTAGCAGGTACTGTGTTGGCGAATACATCTCCGGCAAGCTACCAGCTTGTGGTGTACCTATCTTGCTCAATATATAGGCCCATACAAGGTTTATGGGTATGACAGCCCCATATCCAAATACTGCCATCCCTATGGTTAAAAAGAATTCTGATAAACTTATCCTGTTGAGCCTGATAGTCTTCTTTATTTTTATTTTTTTAATCATTAAATAAAGAAGTGGTGGTAACAATATTGTAACGATCTGAATCACAAACATCACTATATACGTATCGTTTCCCTTTAGCTCATAGCGACCTGCTAAAAATGATGATACCATCAATAAGATAAGTACAATAAGATATATCATGCCTGCGGCAAAGGCCGTTGGTTTCCTCTCTATCAAACTATTAGTATTACTCTCCATTTTTGCCCACTTCCCTTCTTATATATAATAACTTATGCTCCAAGTCAATGCAAACAAAAATGTCCATATAATAGCATGCATCTATATATCTGCAAATTCAAGAGGGCTTTCGACTGGCTACTGCAAGGGTGTCTTGAAAGCAAAAGCTGCACTAAAGATCTATCCTTTAGTACAGCTTTTGTTAGTTATATTCGCCTAGACCATTAAAAGCTCATCTGTTGATTTCCTTTTCCTCTAGGACCATATCAGTGGTTTGCTCCTGATTGTCTCTCAAAAAGGTTACTTTGACCCTGGCTCCGACATGTTTGGAATATATGGCCGTCCTTAAGTTTACCATCTTGCTCACCTGCCTATCATCAATACTGATTATTATATCATCGGCTCGTATGCCAGCCCTAAAGGCAGGTCCCCTAGGGTCAATGTCCATAACATATACGCCCTCCCTAAAGTTGCCATCCTGCTTGTAGTATTTGGCCATTATCCTATCAAAGCCCACAATACCTATGTAGGGAGTTGTAAATTCACCTTCCGCTATAAAATGGTCTACCACCGGCTTGGCTACATCAATTGGTATAGCAAAGCCTATACCTTCTGCGCTTGTAACCTTTACGGTATTTATACCGATGACCTCACCATCAATGTTTATAAGTGGGCCTCCTGAATTTCCTGGATTTATTGAAGCATCTGTTTGGATTAAATCCTCCATAAAATTTCGCCCGAACTGTGTTTGTACCTTTACTAGTCTATCCAAAGCACTGATAATGCCAGCTGTTACAGTGTGCTGAAACTGGAGTCCTAGCGGTGTCCCTATTGCTATGACTGTTTCGCCAACTGAAAGCTGGTCACTGTTTCCGAGATTTGCAGCGGGCAACCCCACAACACCAACCTTTACTATAGCAAGGTCTAGTGTAGGGTCAGTCCATTTGACATCACCCTCCAGCTCATCACCATTTTGAAGTATTACATTTATCTCATCAACGCCACCTGCTACGTGTTCATTGGTAAGTATATATCCATCCGAGTGCACGATAACACCTGAGCCAACTCCATCTATAATCTCTGACTCTGTGAATATATTTTCTCTGGTAACATGTCTAGTCGAAATACCTACAACTGATGGACTAAGCTGCTGGGCTACTGCAGCAATTGGACCAGCCTCCGAGGCAGCCCTTATTTGGTATCCTTGACTACCTGTGCCAGGAAACTCATGGTCCTGGTACCTTTGCTGGTCTCCCTCGGGCCTTGTTTGAGGAGCACAGCCCGGTAAAAAAACCATTGCTAAAACTGCAATGATTAATATTGGCAAGGTATTAAACTGTCGTCTAAGCAAGGCGTCAACCTCCCGCTTGACTGTTATAGGCTACTTGGTTATTTAAATTGGTAGACATTGCTGGTCCTATCCCCATAGGTCATATCAATGTGGATGTCCTTCCCTACTCTAACACCACTGCCTTCGAGTATTTCTGTCACCGTATCAAGGGCTAGTTGGGGGTGATTGTTTTCCTTGCTAAGGTGGGCAAGAAGTACATGGGTCACCTTGCCCTTTACAAGCTCTAGTAA
>DASRNC010000007.1:0-4234 GCA_035647595.1 Bacillota bacterium
CTATTTACAATAAATCGAGCTTTTTCCATGAATATGTTGACCTGTGCTATATGGGGCTTGGACCAGATACTATTCCAGGCAATAGTAGGATTATTACTAGCGATGATGTATTTGATTATATGCTAAACATACGAAACCTAAATGAAGGTATTGACCTAAAGCGAGATGAACTTTTTGACGAGTATTTGGATGCTAAGCATAGTCATTTTCAACTAAAGTCAATCGCAGACTACGACCAGCTTAAAAAGGTAAACAAGGCTAGACGCAAAACCCAGTCACGGTTTGTAAAAAGTGAACTAATGGACAATGTGAGAGAGTTTTCAAATGGGGAAAGTGCATTCAAGTATTTCACCGAAAAAATAGGGGAGGATGGCTTGTACTTGCTTGATGAGCCAGAAAACAGCCTTTCACCAAGGCGCCAAATGGAGCTAAAGGGTTTTATCGAGGACTCAGTTCGATTTTTTGGATGTCAATTTATCATCTCTACCCATTCGCCCTTTTTACTTTCAATGCCAGGAGCAAAGATATATGATTTAGATGAAAATCCTGTTGATATAAAGGGGTGGACAGACCTAGAAAACGTCCGCGTATACTTTGATTTTTTCAAGTCCCACATAGGGGAGTTTTGATTAGTATATAAATAGCAGACATGAATAGGTCCGTAGTCTGTAGAGGGACCCTCTACAATAGCTACGGACCTTAATTGTGCAGCTTAAAGCCTTGTCTATACTAGATAGATAGTGAATTAATAGGACTTATTAGCTATTAGTCTTCTAATAATGAATATAACGATTGCTATAAGGAATATAGCGCAAAAACCAAAGTATATATAGGTTTTGTTTATACCATCCTTTGAATGTACACTTAGGGTTCTTCCCTCTGTAAAATCACTTACTGTAAAGACAACCTTGTTTCCATCTACTAGGCCATCCGAGTTATGGCTTATTTCTCCTGGCATCTCTATAGTTATGGTGAACTTGGATAGGGTATTTGCAAGGGAGTCACCTAAGCTAGTAAGGCCATCACCAAATTCCCCTAGTTCATTATCTGCAGAGTCATCGGCTTCATCCTCGATTTTTATTGTAGAGGCTACAAATGAATATTTACTGCCTAGGAAGCCACCCGACTTTGTTACCTTGACAGATTCAAACATAGGGTCAGAGCCTGTTAGCTCGCTATCCTTTTCCTTGTCGCCCTCTACAAGGAACTTTGCTATTTCATCGAAGGTCAAATCCTCCTTGCTTTCCTCAAAGGCTATATAGGTAACCCCGTCCTCTTCTATTTCATGGTATTCCTCTCCATCAAAGGGATCCTCGTCAGGATCAAGCTCTTGAAAGTAATCAAAGGCTTCTTTGGTTATAGCAAACTGTGTAGTAACACTTCCTGTTTCATCAGAATTAAGCTTTACTGACATATCTATTTTCATGCAGCCAGTCAGCATTAGGACAAGTAAAAGTGCCGAGATAAGAACTGGTATATTCTTTTTCATTTAATTACCCCCAAATAGTCAATAAATAAGTCAAATAATACATAATAGTACATTATCATAGAAATATATGCAGTACAAGATATTTCTTCTCTATAGAGGGGATTCTTGGCATGGATTTTAACCTATCCTAAATTAGCCCTTATACATGGACATATAATCACCATGGGCATCGATGAGTTCATCACACATTTTTACTATGTCATCTATTGAGAGCTCAGCTGCTGTATGTGGATCAAACATTGCTGCCTGATATATATTGTCGACATTTCTCGTCCTGGCTGCCTCAATGGTCATTAGGTGTACATTGACATTGGTCATATTCATTGCAGCTAGCTGAACAGGAAGCTTGCCCACATAGGTTGGGTTGACACCGCTACCATCAACTAGGCAGGGTATCTCAACACAGGCGTCTGCTGGCAGGTTTTCAATGAGCCCTCCTGTATTAAGGACGTTGCCACCTATCTTGTAGGCCTCATTGCTAATCATAGCATCCATGATATAGGATGCGTATTCATTGCTTCGTGTGTGAGTGGCCTTGCCGTCCTGGTGTATTTCGTCTCTTTCTTTCTCCCAGCCCTTTATCTGTTCTACACACCTGCGTGGATACTCATCTAGAGGTATATTGTAGCGGTCAATTAGGTCAGGGTAATTGGACTTTATGAAAAATGGGTTATACTCAGCATTATGCTCACTTGACTCTGTGCAATAATAGCCGAATCTTTTGATATATTCATAACGGACCATATCAGAATGCTTTTCAGTCGCATTTTTCTTTGCGGCTCTTTTTCTTATCTCGGGATAGAGGTCATTTCCATCCTTATCAGCAAGCTTGAGGAGCCAGCCCATATGATTTATGCCAGCTATCAGCTCACGCCTGCCCTCTAGCTTGTCTTCCATGCCAAGATCCTTGAGTAGCCAATAGGAACACCCCTGGACGCTGTGGCATAGGCCTACGGTCTTGACATCTGTATAACGCTGCATATAGCCAGCTAGCATTGGCATTGGGTTTGTATAGTTTAATAACCAGGCATCGGGGCAGACCTCCTCTATGTCCTGGGCAAAGTCCTCTAGGACTGGTATGGTCCTCAGTGCCCGCATGATGCCGCCTATTCCTAGTGTATCGGCTATGGTCTGGCGGAGGCCATATTTTTTTGGTACCTCAAAGTCAATAATTGTGCATGGGTCATAGAGGCCTACCTGGATGGCGTTTACTACAAAGTCAGCATCCCTTAGTGCATCCTTTCTTTTGTCAACACCGTGGTAGGTTTTAATAACTGCTCTTGACTCATTAATATTTTTGTTTATTGCCCTAAGTATAGTAGCTGATTCCTCCAGCCTTTTTGCATCAATATCATATAGGGCTATTTCACTGTTTTGAAGGGAGGGTGTGCACATACAGTCGCCTAACACATTGCGGGCAAATATTGTAGAGCCAGCACCCATAAAAGTAATCTTTGGCATAAGTCAATACGCTCCTTTTCCTTTTTTATTGTAGTCTTACCTTGGACAAGAAAGGCTCCATATACTTATTTTGATGAAACCATTTGATAAGTCGCTACTTTAGAGTCTATTATAATTTATGATGAGAAAAATTTGAATTGAATTGTGTTGCGAAAACTTGTTCTAATGTTGCATATGAATAGCTAGCTGGTATAATAAAAGCATGGGTATATGAAGAAACCTATTAAGTGAATAAATGCTAGGCAGGTGTATAAAATGAAGGGTAAGGGCTGGTCAAAAAGTGGCAATATAAATGGAGAAAATAAAAAACCCCAGGCCCTATCAAGGGTCTTATACCTACACCAGGTGGGGATTGAGGCATGTAGCAGCGGACACAGCTTTGGCCCAGCAGTTAGGGATCACTATTTAATCCACTGCATATTAGAAGGTGAAGGAAGCTTTTACGCAGGAGGGGGTATACATAAGCTATCCAAGGGTCAGGGCTTTCTTATTTTGCCAGGTGAGGTAGCATACTATGAGGCGAATGATGAAAATCCCTGGCATTATTGCTGGGTTGGTTTTAATGGTACTGACGCTAGGGCTGTATGTAGCATACTTGGCATTGGCAGGGAAGAGCCCATTTTTAATTACCATGGGGCCGAGAGGCTAAAGGACCATATCCAAAGGATGAGCCAGGATTATAGGGCAGATGACAATAGCTTCATCATGATTTCAAGGTTATATGAGTTTTTTTCAATACTAAATGATGAGCATGATAAAAAGGCTGCCATCAGCAACCGTCCTGTCGAGGCGGCTATTGAATATATTCAGAAAAACTATTCATACGGAATAAGCGTCCAGGAGATTGCAGAGTATGTAAACCTGGACAGGAGTCATTTATTTAGACTATTCAAAGGACAAACGAATATGTCTGTTCAAGAGTATATGCTCAAATACCGGCTTGAACGTGGGCTTTTACTCCTTAGGACTACTGATATGAACGTTAGAGAAATCATGTATTCCTGTGGTTTTAACGACCTGCCCAACTTTTCAAGACAGTTTAAAAGGGTATATGGCCTATCTCCCGGGACCTATAGGAAGGAGTTTAACCTGCCCCGCAGCTAGGGAGCTAGCCCTGAGGGCAGCCGATTATCATAGGCTATAGGTAAAGTTTTTGTTTGGCCCTTCATTTGATGGCTAAAAGATGATAGAATAAAGGGATACAGGATTTTGATTTGGAGGAAACCATTGATGCTAGAAATACCTGATTCCTTAATAAAGAACTATAGTATTTCGCCCCAGGCC
>DASRNC010000008.1:0-5345 GCA_035647595.1 Bacillota bacterium
ATACAAGTCTGCTTTTAAATCTAAAATTTTTTCTATCGTATCGCAGTGTCCATCGATGATATAGTAATTGTTCAAAAAAACACACCTTCTTGTCTATAATTAGATAGATTATATACTTATATATATGCTAAAAGGACCTCAAGGGTCCTTTTAGGCTTACACTATCCTATATTTATCTAAACTGGGTGAACATTACCTTCTTCTTCAAGCATTGTACTGTCTATCTTATATTTCTCTGCCTGCCTGAACTTAAAGTACTTTTCTGCAACTTGTGGGAACAAGGCATATGTAAGTACATCCTCGTCCTGCTCTATATAGCCTTTGATTTCTTCCCTATAATCATCTAGTGCAGGCTTTAATAAATCAGCAGGTCTTTGCGTTATAATCTTCTCTTCGCCAACTATTTTTTCTTTAATTTCCCTGCTTATTTCAGCTGGTGGCTTTCCATATTCACCACGTACATATCCTTTAGTTTCATTAGTAATCATTTTGTATCTTTCACCAGTGATTACATTTAGAACAGCTTGTGTGCCTATGATTTGGCTAGTTGGTGTTACTAGTGGTGGATAACCCATATCCTTGCGTACCCTTGGCACTTCCTCTAGTACGTCATCAAGCTGGTCAACTTTATTTTGTTGTCTCAACTGAGAAACTAGGTTGGATAGCATTCCTCCAGGAACTTGGTAAATTAATGCGTTTACATCTACTCCCATAACCTTAGGGTCGAGTAATCCCGAGTTCATATATTTGTCTCGTATTGGCTTAAAATAGTTTGCTACTTCATTTAGTAGGTTGAGATCAAGACCAGTATCGTATTCGCTTCCTTGTAAAGTGGCTACAAGCGGCTCTGTTGGTGGCTGAGATGTTCCCATAGCTAATGGGGATATAGCACAGTCTACTACATCAGCACCTGCTTCTATAGCTTTTAAATATGTCATTGAAGCGACCCCACTAGTGTAATGTGAGTGGACCGTTATAGGTAGTTTGACTGATTCCTTAAGCTTTTTAACTAGATCATAAGCTACATACGGAGTTAATAGTCCAGCCATATCCTTTATGCATATGGAGCTAGCTCCCATAGATTCCAGTGCTTTAGCTGTATCTATATAGTGCTGAGTGTTGTGGATAGGGCTTGTAGTATATGAAAGTGCTGCTTCAGCATGCGCACCTTCTTTGACTGTAGCGGCCATTGCCGTTTCCAGATTACGAATATCATTTAGCGCATCAAATACGCGTATAATGTCTATTCCATTATCAACTGCTTTTTTCACAAATTCACTAACAACATCATCTGGATAATGCTTGTATCCTAATATGTTTTGGCCTCTAAGTAGCATCTGGAGCTTTGTTTTTTTAGCTGCTTTCCTTATCTTTCTGAGCCTTTCCCAGGGATCTTCATTTAAAAACCGAAGACTCGAATCAAAGGTAGCTCCTCCCCACATTTCTAGTGAATGATATCCTACTCTATCAAGCTGCTCAACTATTGGAAGCATATCATCGGTTGTCATTCTTGTTGCTACCAAAGATTGATGAGCGTCTCTTAAAACTGTTTCAGTAATTTTTACTTTTGCCATATATGTTTTCTACCTCCTATACTATTATAGTTAACCAAATAGAGATATAAACACACCCGCTGCTATAGCAGATCCGATTACACCTGCAACATTTGGTCCCATTGCATGCATTAATAAGAAATTGTTTGGATTTTCTTTCTGTCCTACTACCTGTGAGACTCTGGCAGCCATCGGTACTGCTGATACACCAGCTGAACCGATAAGAGGGTTAATTTTCCCACCTGACAACTTACACATAAGCTTGCCAAGAAGTGTTCCTCCTGCTGTACCAAATCCAAAGGCTAATAATCCCAAACCTACAATTTTTAATGTGCCAATTGTTAAAAAGAGCTCAGCATTGGCAGTAGCACCAACCGTAACTCCTAAGAATATAGTTACGATATTCATTAACTCGTTTTGTGCGGTTTTGCTCAACCTATCTACTACAAGACTCTCCCTGAATATATTGCCTAGCATCAACATTCCCAGTAGAGAGGCAGTTGAAGGTAATAACAAAGCACCTAGCAGTGTAACTGCGATTGGGAAAAGAATCTTTTCGAGCTTTGATACAGGCCTTAGCTGCTCCATAACTATCTGTCTTTCAGCCTTTGTTGTTAAGGCCCTCATTATGGGTGGCTGTATAATAGGCACTAGCGCCATATAAGAATAAGCTGCAACTGCTATTGGCCCGAGTAGTTCAGGGGCTAACAAGGAAGTTACATATATAGCCGTTGGCCCATCTGCACCGCCTATTATTCCTATTGAAGCTGCTTCTGGACCAGTAAAGCCAAGGAGTAATGCCAAGAAAAAAGCGGCGAATATACCTGCTTGAGCGGCCGCTCCCAAGAAAAAGCTTTTAGGATTGGCAAGTAAGGGTCCAAAGTCGGTCATTGTACCAATGCCTAAAAAAATTAATGGCGGGAAAATTCCAAGCTTTACTCCTTGATATAGATAGTATAGCAAGCCCCCTACCTGTTTAACCTCTCCTTCTTCCATTATAGGACCTTCCATTAGTCCAGCTAGTGGTAGATTGGCAAGAAGCATACCAAAAGCTATTGGCAGGAGTAATAAAGGCTCATATTCTTTCTTTATGGCTAAATAAATCAATACTCCTGAAACACCTATCATGACCGCTTGTTGCCATGTTAGATGCGCAAATCCAGTTTGATTAATAAAATCTACAATTACTTCCCATAGTGGTTTATCCATAGTATCCTCCACCTAACATTAGTATCATTATTCCATAGTAACTAGTGCATCGCCTGTATCGACAGCATCGCCTTTGTTCACCACTATTGAGGAGACTTTGCCATCTTGAGGAGCCATGATTTCATTTTCCATTTTCATAGCCTCAAGGATTAATACCACATCTCCTTGTTTTACCTCTTGTCCTACTGCTACCTTAATATCAAAGATGCTACCAGGCATTGGAGATTCGATTTTTATTGAACCACTTTTGCCGGTATCAGCTGTTTTTGCTTTTTTCGGAGCTTTTGCAGCTGGAGCTGGTGTAGTGGCAACTGTTGGGGCTGCTACAGGAGCAGGTGCTGCATAAGAGGTGCTAGAGCCACCTTCAGTAATTTCTTCTACTGCTACTTCATAGTTATTACCGTTTACATTTATCACAAATTTTCGCATTTCTTTACCTCCAAGTTTGCATTATAGTTTTGAGGAGATATATTCATATCTACCTGCTTTGCTCCACTGTGATCCGGTGCCTGTAATCCTATTTACACTTTTAACAATCACATTATGTGTTGAGCGATTTAAAGAAGCTGCTACAGCGGCAGTGATAAGAGCTATTAACTCTTCATCTTCTGCTTGAGTTTCTATCTTGCTAGTTTCTTCAGCAACCTTTATTTCCAAATTACTGTTTTCCTTTATATCTGTCTTTGCCTTGCCTTTATTTGGCCTTTCATAGTTTACAGCCTTACTTATAAGAGTAACTGTTAATACTATACCTGATAAAGCTATGAAAACAGTGGCAAGACCTATAATCATAATTTTAGTGCCAGACTCCAATATTTCAAGTATATTCATTTATGTTCACCTCGTTACCATTTAATGTTTAAGTGCTTACAGTGGTATGTTACCGTGCTTTTTGGATGGTCTACTCTCTCTCTTGCTTTCCAGTATCTCCATAGCACTAATTAAGCGGGGACGAGTTGCAGCCGGCTCTATTACATCATCTATATAACCTCTTGAAGCAGCTATATAAGGATTTGAAAAACGAGTTTTATATTCGTCTATCTTTTCCTGCCGCGTTTGAAGTGGATCATCCGCATTATTAATATCATCACGGAAGATAATATTTGCTGCACCTTCAGCACCCATTACAGCTATTTCAGCAGTAGGCCATGCGAAAACCAGATCCGTACCAAGATGCTTGCTACTCATGGCTATATAAGCGCCCCCGTATGCTTTTCTTAGTATAACGTTAACTTTTGGTACAGTAGCTTCTGAATAAGCATATAAAAGCTTTGCTCCATGACGAATAATCCCATCGTATTCCTGCCCTACACCCGGTAGAAATGCTGGCACATCTGTTAATGTAACTATAGGAATATTGAAGCTATCGCAGAAACGGATAAATCTTGCTGCCTTGTCAGAAGCGTTTATATCTAGTGCTCCTGCTAGATGGTTAGGTTGATTAGCTATTATACCAGTAGATTTACCGTTTAGTCTGGCAAATCCAACAACCATATTTTTAGCGAACATAGGTTGGACTTCAAGGAAATCGCCGTTATCAAATATCTCACTAATAACTTCTTTAATATCATAAGACTTATGTGGGCTATCTGGCACGATACTTGTTAACTTTGCTGACATTCTGTTAAGGTCATCACTGGATTCGTAATAAGTAGAATCCTCTAGATTATTTTGAGGTAAGTATGAAATAAGCTTTCTTATGCTGTCGAAACAGTCATCTTCGCTTTCACTGATAAAGTGCGCAACACCACTTTTTTCATTATGTGTAGTTGCTCCACCTAGTTCTTCTGCAGTTACCTCTTCACCGGTGGCTGCTTGGACTACTTGAGGTCCTGTTATAAACATTTTACTTATCTCATCCACCATGAAAATGAAATCGGTTAATGCGGGGGAGTAAACAGCGCCACCAGCACATGGTCCAAGTATGACTGATATTTGTGGGATCACACCTGATGCTAGTGTATTTCTATAAAAGATATCGCCATAACCACTTAGCCCATCTATACCTTCATGTATTCTAGCTCCGCCAGAATCATTTAGGCTAATTATTGGGCAACCCATTTTCATCGCCATGTCCATAACCTTTGTTATTTTCTTGGCATGCATCTCTCCTAAGGAACCACCCAGCACCGTGAAATCCTGGGAATACAAATAAATAGGTCGATTATCTATAGTTGCGTAACCAGCTACTACTCCATCACCGGGTGCGTTTTTCGTGTCCATACCATAGTCTACAGACCTATGTTTTACGAAAGCATCAATTTCTACGAAACTACCTACATCGACCAATTTCTCGATCCTCTCACGGGCTGTGAGTTTACCGCTTTTGTGTTGCTTTTCAATTTTTTTAGGACCGCCACCTGAACGGATGGCTAATATCTTATCCTGCATTTCATTGAGTTTTTTTTCTGTCGCCATATAAAAACCTCCACCAAATTAAATCGCTACAAACATTGAAAATCAGGCAAGTTGTTTTTTAGCACCAAGCTTGCCCATATTCGTTATTCTACATCAAAATCTTTTTTCCTGCAAAACATTTTATGTATTTGCATATTTTTTTTATTTAAAGCAACTATATAGCAT
>DASRNC010000009.1:0-4217 GCA_035647595.1 Bacillota bacterium
TTTTAATGGAGATAATGCAGTATATAAAGCAATAATTAAATTAGAGAAAGGGAGATGGAATGAAAAAATTGAAGAAGGTATTTATTGATGGAAGCGCAGGAACGACGGGTCTTAGGATAGTTGAAAGGCTTGAAGGCAGGGATGATATAGAGTTTATCCGTCTACCTGAAAAATATAGAAAAAGTGAAATACACCGCAAAGAAGCGCTAAATAATAGTGATGCTGTTTTCCTGTGTTTGCCTGATAAGGCTGCTATAGAGGCAGTAACTATGATTGAAAATCCTCACACAGTGGTAATTGATGCTTCTACAGCCCATCGGACAAATGAAGGCTGGACCTATGGTTACCCTGAGTTGTCTAAGGATATCGAGGATAAAATTAGAAAGTCAAAGCGCATTTCCAATCCTGGATGTCATGCTAGTGGATTTACAGCCCTAGTTTATCCTTTGATTGAGATGGGGCTATTGGATAAGACCGCTAGACTCACTTGCCATTCCATTACTGGCTTTAGTGGTGGAGGTCGCACCATGATAGAGGAGTATGGGACCCAAGTGCGGAGTACACATTTGGACTCGCCACGACAATATGGGATCGGGCAGGAGCATAAGCACCTAGTAGAGATGCAAAGTATATCGGGTCTTGTAACACCACCTGTTTTTTGCCCCATAGTTTCTGACTTTTACAGTGGCATGCTTGTAACAGTTCCGATTTTCAAGGAGGATCTAGCAAAAAAAGCAAGCCTTGCTGATATCAGACAGGTTTACAAGTATAAATATACAGGTCCGGTTGTCAAATATGTGGAAGATGCCTCCGAAGGCGGTTTTATATCAGCAAACAGATTGGAAGGCAAGGACTCCATGCAGGTTATGGTAGAGGGCAACAATGATAGGATGCTCTTGATGGCTAGATATGACAACCTTGGCAAGGGGGCTTCTGGTGCAGCAATTCAAAGCTTGAACCTTGTATTTGGTACGGATATTGCATACGGACTCACACTATAGAAATAGACATACACTTGGGAGGAAGCAGACATGAAAAAAATAAGCAAGGGCGTTTGCGCACCAAAGGGATTTAAGGCAAATGGGATTCACGCTGGGATACGAAAAAATAAAACAAAAAAAGACTTATCGCTTATATATAGTGAAAAAAGAGCGAATGCAGCAGCAGTTTACACACAAAACCTGGTCAAGGGCGCGCCCATTAAGGTTACAAAGGAGCACTTAAGTGACAATATGGCCCAGGTGATTATCTGTAATAGCGGTAATGCAAATACCTGCAATGCAAACGGGATAGAGATAGCAAATGAGACTAGTAGTCTTTTGGCAGAAGAACTTATGGTGGATGCTGAGGATATTGTTCTTGCATCAACGGGAGTTATCGGCCAGCCCCTTAGTATAGAACCTTTTAAAGAGGGGATTCCCAGTCTTGTATCAGGGCTTGGCGACCATAGCACAAGGGCAGCCGAGGCTATAATGACAACGGATACAAGGTCTAAGGAAGTAGCAATAAGCTTTGATATCAACGGTGTTGAATGCAGGATAGGCGGGATGGCTAAGGGGTCTGGTATGATAGAGCCTAATATGGCGACATTGCTAGTTTTTCTTACTACTGACTGTGCTATAAGTAGCCAGATGCTACAAAAGGCATTGAGTTCGGATACAAAGGAAACCTTTAATATGGTATCTATTGATGGCGACACCTCTACAAATGATATGGCTGTCATATTGGCCAATGCTATGGCAGAAAACGAGGAAATAAGGCAGGAGGGGGCAGCCTTTGACACCTTTAAAGCCGCCCTAAATGAGGTAACAATCGAACTATGTAGCATGATTGTAGCCGATGGCGAAGGAGCAACGAGGATGATTGAATGCCAAGTCACGGGAGCATTAACTAATGCAGATGCTAAATTGGCCGCTAAGGCAGTCATTAATTCTGTACTTGTAAAGACCATGGTATTTGGCTCAGACGCCAACTGGGGAAGAGTCCTTTGTGCTTTAGGTTATAGTGGTGCCAAGCTTGATGTAGGAAAAATTGATGTAAAATATAGGTCTCTTGCAGGTGAAATCCCAGTATGCAAAGATGGTTATGGCCTTGAATTTTCCGATGATTTAGCCAAGAGTGTATTATCAGAGGATGAGATAAGGATATTGATTGACCTAAAGCAAGGCCAGGGTCAGGCTACAGCCTGGGGCTGCGACCTAACCTATGACTATGTAAAGATAAACGGTGATTACCGAACGTGAAAGGGAGATAGACAAGTGGATGTGACAAATACACAAAGAGCTAATGTTTTAATCGAGGCTCTACCCTATATCCAAAAATATAATAACAAGATTGTTGTCATCAAATACGGCGGTAACGCAATGGTAAACGATGAGCTAAGGGAAGCTGTCATGGGTGATATTGTCCTCCTATCCCTTATAGGGATACGGGTAGTGCTCGTACACGGGGGAGGTCCTGATATCACTGATATGATGTCCCGGCTCGGAAAAAAGTCCGAGTTTGTAGACGGCCTGCGCGTAACTGACAAGGAGACTGCTGATATTGTACTCATGGTACTTGCGGGTAAAGTGAGTAAAAACCTTGTAAGCCTTATCCAACAAAAGGGTGGCAGTGCCATCGGCCTTTGTGGTGTAGATGGAGGTATGATCAAGGCTAAGCGGATTGATGAGCGACTAGGCTTTGTAGGAGAGATTGATTCTATAAATACAGCCCCTATACTAGATATACTTGAGAAGGGATATGTTCCTGTTATATCAACGGTTGCTTGTGACGGGGAGGGCAATATTTGCAATATAAATGCGGATACAGCGGCAGCAATGATTGCAGGAGAGCTAAATGCTGAAAGCCTAATCTCTATGACTGACACAGGGGGCATACTTGAGGACCCAGATGATGAGACTAGCGTTTTGTCTAAGATTAATACAAAGAAGGTGCCCCTTCTTATAGAGAATGGCTGCATTTCTGGAGGGATGATTCCAAAGGCCCAGTGCTGCGTCGAGGCAGTAGAGCGTGGGGTCAACAGGGTGTTTATAATAGATGGGCGGATTGCCCATTCTATTCTAATAGAAACTTTGACCGATGAAGGTATCGGTACTATGTTTATAACGGGTGATTGATATGTTAATTAAGGAAATGGATCAAAAATATATAGTCAATACTTATTCACGTTTTCCCATTCTTATAACAAGTGGAAAGGGCTCTATACTAAAGGACGACAAGGGCAAGGAGTATATTGACATGGGCAGTGGTATAGGTGTCAATATCTTTGGCGTAGCGGACCAAGAATGGCTCAAGGCAGTGACCGGCCAGCTAGAAAATTTACAGCATACCTCAAACCTTTACTATACTGAGCCTTGTGCAAGGCTTGCTAAAATAATGTGCGATCGAACCGGCATGAAAAAAGTCTTCTTTTCAAACTCCGGTGCAGAGGCCAATGAGTGTGCCATAAAGGCTGCCAGAAAATATGCCGCAGACAAAAAGGGTAAGGATTTTAATGAAATAATAACCCTCAAGGATAGCTTTCATGGAAGGACAATAACCACCCTGGCTGCAACGGGCCAAGACACTTTTCATAAGGATTTTTTGCCCCTAACCCCCGGTTTTGTCTATGCTAAGGCCAATGATTTAGCAGACCTTACAGCAAGGGTTAAGGAAAACAAGACAGCGGCCATCATGTTTGAAATCATACAGGGTGAGGGTGGAGTCAAGCCCCTTACAAAAGAATTTATATCGGGCATGGCCTCAATTGCCAAGGAAAATGACATCCTGCTGATTATAGATGAGGTTCAAACTGGCAATGGCAGATGCGGTAGCCTTTATTCTTATATGGATTTTGATATTACTCCCGATATTGTGACTACAGCAAAGGGCTTAGGAGGCGGCCTGCCCATAGGTGCAACTATGCTAGGTGAAAAAGTAGAGGATGTATTAGGGCCAGGTTCTCATGGCTCAACCTATGGAGGCAATCCTATTAGCAGCGCAGCGGCCATTAACGTCTTAAGCAGGATAGACCAAGAGCTGATGTCAAAGGTCAAGGAAAAATCCCAATATATTAAGGATGAGCTCAAGGAAGCAAAAGGGGTTGTTAGCGTTACAGGAAGAGGGTTAATGCTTGGAATAGAAACGACTAGAGACGCTTCAGAGCTTGTAGGCCAATGTATGGAAAAGGGTGTACTAGTCCTAACAGCAAAGGATAAAATCAGGCTCCTACCACC
>DASRNC010000010.1:0-5333 GCA_035647595.1 Bacillota bacterium
TAAATAATAATAACTAAAAACAAGTGGACTTTTAGGTCAAGGCTTCGTCATACTATAATACACGTGTTGACCGAACGCATGTTCTGTAATAGACTATTATATGAAGAGGTGGTGTTGAGCATGGAAGACCAAGATAGGGTGATTTTCCACATAGATGTAAACTCTGCATATTTATCCTTCGAAGCCGTCTATCGACTGCAGCACGGCCAGAGTATAGATTTGCGGGAGATACCCTCTGCCGTTGCAGGCTCCCAGGCAACCAGGCATGGCATTATATTAGCCAGGAGTATCCCAAGTAAAGAAGAGGGAGTGAAAACCGGTGAAGCCATATGGGAGGCGAAAAAGAAGTGCCCAAATCTAGTGATTGTACCCCCAAACTACCCCCTTTACATGTGCTGTCACAAGGCTTTAATTGAGCTTGCCCGGGATTATAGTGACAGGGTTCAGGTATTTAGTATAGACGAATGCTTTCTTGATATGACGGGTATGGACCTACTAGGCCCTCCCCTGACGGTGGCTAATCAGATTAGAGACCGCATAAAGGGGGAGCTGGGCTTTACGGTCAGCATAGGGGTGAGCACCAACAAGCTACTAGCTAAAATGGGGTCGGACCTTAAAAAACCCGATGCCGTGACAACCCTCTACCCCCATGAGATAGAGACCAAGCTCTGGCACCTACCCGTAGAGGACCTATATATGGTAGGCAGGGCTACTGGACCAAAGCTCCGCCGCTTGGGTATACACACCATAGGTGAACTAGCTGCATCTGATGAAAATTTATTAAGGCATACCCTTAAAAGCTGGGGGACCATGCTTTGGAACTATGCAAATGGTATTGAGGATTCCGCAGTTTCAAGCTCAGACCACAATGTCATAAAGGGTGTAGGCAATTCTACGACCATTCATTTTGATGTGGAGGACAAAGAGACTGCCTACTATATATTACTTTCCCTAGTGGAGACGGTAGCCATGCGGCTACGCCACGGCGGCTTTTGTGGCAAGGTGATAGCGGTATCGATAAAAAGGGCCGAGGACCTAACCAGCTACAGCCATCAGATGACACTGCAGACACCGACGGACTCTACCAAGGCCATATATGAATACTCTAAGCAACTTTTTGATAGGAGTTGGAGGGGGGAGCCCATAAGGCACTTGGGTGTCAGAGTTAGCCGCCTATCCACTTCGGATTCTGTGCAGCTTTCCATGTTTGAAAAGAACCGAGAGGACCAAAGAAAGCTTGACCAAGCCGTAGATAGGATAAGGATGAAGTATGGCCCTGGTGCCATCATCCGCTCCAATTTTTTATGGACCGGGCTGGCACCCTTGCAGGGTGGGCTGACTGATGACGCCAGCTATCCTGTTATGACCAGCATACTCTAGTCCCTTGTCCCCTAGGTGGATACTATTGCCTTGTATGTGCCCTTGGCTATAAAGTAGAATATTGTCTAACTTTGTGGTAAAATGTAGCTTGCTACTTAAGTATATACATGCATTTTCTTATATAAACATCTAGAGAGGACCAGCTAAAATTGAAAAAAAGACTTTTAAGGCACCCCTTATTGCGTACCCTTGTTGGACTTGAAGGAAACCCCCGAGCCTGTGTATATACAGAGCCTATGTGGGGTCTTTCAATGAATCTTTGCCTGCCCTATGCAACAGTATACATGCTTGCTTTAGGCGTAAGTGATGTCCAGGTAGGGGTTATTACATCGATTTATATGTTTTCTCAAATGATCGTTGCCTTCTTTTCAGGTGTAGTAACCGACAAGCTAGGGCGTAGAAAAAGTACTGCTATATTCGATTTTTTAGCCTGGTGTCTGCCTAGCCTTATATGGGCATTTAGCCAGGGTTTTTGGTTTTTTGTTATAGCTGCCCTACTCAACGGCCTGATGAAGATACCCACAGTATCCTGGAATTGTCTATTGGTAGAGGATGCACCCAAGGACAAGATAACTCAGATATTTTCATGGATAACGATTTTCATCAATTTTTCCGCCTTGTTTGCGCCAATATCTTCAATCATGGTAGCAAGGCTAACTCTGGTACCCGCCGTGCGAATACTTTATATCAATGCCTTTGTTATAATGTTGGTCAAGACAATCATCTTATACAAGCTTTCAACTGAAACAGAGGTCGGCAAGATAAAGCGTGAAGAATCACGCGAATTGTCCCTAAAACAGATGCTGTCTGGATACAAGGGTGCCCTGAAAAAGATATTTGCTTCCCGAGCCACATCATTTGCTATTGTCATCAGCGTCCTAGTAGAGATTGTAGTTATGATTGGCACGATCTTTTGGCAGATTATCGCCTCCCGCCGCATTGGTGTCCCTGATACCTTGTTGCCCATTTTCCCAATGGTTCGCAGCATACTAACCATCGTTTTTTTCTTTACAGTTATCTCAAGGGTTAATCAGGCAAGGCTCAAGTGGCCGCTTTATGGAGGCTTTTTAAGCTCTATTATTAGCTTTGTATTACTTATTTCAATTTCCAACACCGGTGCCTGGGCCTATATAATATTATCTATTTCCTTAGTTTTCGAAGCCTTGGGTATGGCTATTTTGACTACCCTTAGAGAGTCCTTAGTTGCCATCAATGTTGACCCTATGGAGCGCTCTAGCATAATGGCCCTGCTGCAGACGGCGGTTATGCTCGTGAGTATGCCCTTTGGATATATAGGGGGACTTCTGAGCGATATTTCAAGAGTACTGCCCTTTGTACTGAGCATAGGCCTGCTGGTCACCGGCATAATTGTCACAGCCCTATTTTACAAGCCCAAGATGCAGTCAATGAAGGCCCAGCTCTAGCCCGCTCCTAGCTTTGCTAAGCAGCACAAAGGAGCATTCTTGTCTGGAAAAAGTCACATCAAACAGGTCATATTTTGTAGCTTGTCTGAATAGTATCTTCTGAAGAAGACAAAAACGGAGGATGTTATGACAGATGTACAGGCTTAGCGAGCAGGAAAAATCTTATAGCAATTCAATTGGGCCTAGGGGGTTGACCCAGCCGGAGGTAGACCAGTCAAGGAAGCGGCATGGCAGCAACCAGCTGACCCGGCATTATAGCAATAGCTTTTTCAAGCAATATCTGGAGAGCTTCGGGGACCCAATAATAAAGATACTACTTTTTGCCTTGGCGGCAAATGTCTTGATGATGCTAAAAAACGTTAATTGGTTTGAAACAATTGGTATCGGTATAGCCATCTTTATAGCTACCTTTGTGTCTACATTATCTGAATACGGTAGCGAATCAGCATTTGAGAAATTGCAGGAGGATGCAGCCCAAATAAAATGCAGGGTCAAGCGGGCCGGCGGAGTATACGAGATCCCTATTGGCGATATTGTAGTAGGTGACCTAGTAGTTTTGCAGGCAGGCGATAGGATCCCAGCTGATGGGAGGCTGGTTTCTGGATCCCTTAGTGTTGACCAATCCGCCCTAAATGGCGAATCAAAGGAAGCTAAAAAATACCCGTCAGACATGAGAATAAATAAGAAATACAAGGGTCCTAGAGATTTCCTATCTCCCCATGAGGTTTTTAGGGGGAGTGTAGTTTGCCTAGGTGAAGGCATTATGGTGACAGAGGCTGTAGGTGAGAGGACATTTTACGGGAGGGTGGCAGTAGAAATACAGGCGGCACCAGTAGAAAGTCCTTTGAAGTTAAGGCTTAAGGCCCTTGCCAAAACCATTTGTCATATCGGCTATGCAGCTGCTGGCATAGTAATTGTAGCCAACCTTTTTTACGATATTTTTTGGTCCAACAATTTCAACCCAGTCTTGATAGGGGAGTATTTTTCAAATAGGGGACTATTTATAAGGGACTTGTTTCAAACGATAACCCTAGCAATCACAGTATTGGTTATGGCAGTTCCAGAAGGGCTGCCAATGATGATAACCGTCGTTTTGTCATCAAATATGAAACGAATGCTCAAGGACAATGTGTTAGTTAGAAAATTAGTCGGCATTGAGACATCAGGCAATATAAATGTTTTATTTACTGATAAAACTGGGACCCTAACCAAGGGCAAGCTTTCTATTACTAGCTTTATAGATGGGTTTAACAATGAATACAGCCCCCGGTCTATAAGAAAGCAAAAGGGATTATATGACCTATTTCTAACAGGGTGCTTTTATAACAACTCATCCCATATAAGTAAGCAATCAAAAAAGACCTCCGTTGTTGGAGGGAATGCAACAGACCGGGCTTTGATGGAATTTGTAATGAGGGATATAAAGAATATACCAAAGTCAAATGTAGTTAAAATTATCCCCTTTGACTCCAGCAATAAGTTTTCATCAGCACAGATTTCCGGGCTTAGCAATAGGTTTTTACTGAAGGGTGCTCCGGAGAAATTATTGCCCCACTGCAAATTTACATATGACAGGCGGGGAAAGAAATCCCCCTTGCACAATACTTACAAGCTAACATCATACATGAATAAGATGGCAAAGCAGTCTATCAGGCTCCTTGCCATATGCACCAGTGATAGCCTTGTAGCCAGGGATGAGGATTTGGACTCCCTAACCCTAGTCGGGCTGGTATGTATCAAGGATGCAATACGGAGTGAGGCCAAGAAGGCTGTTAGGGAGGTTACTAGCGCAGGCATCCAGGTGGTGATGATAACAGGGGATAATAAGGAGACAGCTACTGCAATTGCCAAGGAGGCAGGCCTTATAAGGTATGACAAAGAAGACCAGGTATGTACTAGTACCCAGTTAAACGACATGAGTGACAGTGAGGTTATTGAGCGTTTAGGAAGCCTAAGGGTAATCGCCCGGGCCCTTCCTTCAGATAAAAGCCGGATGGTGAGAATAGCCCAAAGGATGGGGCTCGTTGTCGGCATGACGGGTGATGGTATAAATGATGCACCCGCCCTAAAAAAGGCTGACGTTGGTTTTGCCATGGGCAGCGGTACTGAGGTTGCCAAGGAGGCAGGTGATATTATCATCCTGGATAATAATTTCTCCTCCATAGGAAAAGCTATACTATATGGTCGTACGATTTTTAAGAGCATACGCAAATTTATCACCCTGCAATTGATGATAAACCTTAGTGCAGTAGGAATATCTATAATTGGCCCCTTCATTGGCATAGAAGAGCCTGTAACAATAATACAAATGCTTTGGATAAATATTGTTATGGATACTCTGGCAGGCCTTGCCTTTGCTGGAGAAGCACCCTTGCCTGAGTATATGAGAGAAAGGCCAAAGCGCAGGGATGAGCCGATAATGAACCGCTATATGTACAGCCAGATAGTCTTTACGGGTATTTATACTGTTAGTATGTGTGTGTTTTTCCTAAAGTCCCATACAATGCAAACAATATTCGGATACAATAC
>DASRNC010000011.1:0-5332 GCA_035647595.1 Bacillota bacterium
CCATTGTCCTTATCTGGACCGGCGATGTATGTGTTCTCAGTAACATATTATCATCTATATAAAATGTATCCTGGGTATCTCTAGCTGGGTGATTTTTCGGCATATTTAAGGCTTCGAAATTATAATAATCATACTCAACCTCAGGCCCCTCAGCTACATCAAATCCCATACCAAGAAAAATATCCTTTAACTCGTTGAGGACAGTGCTTATGGGATGTAGCCTTCCGACTCCTGGACGTTTACCTGGTACGGTTACGTCTATAGCCTCGGACTTGAGCCGCTTATCTAACTCAAATTCTTTGATTGCTTTTGTCTTTTTGTCCAGCTCTTTTTCTATGTAGGACCTAACCTCATTGGCAATCTGGCCCATAAGAGGACGTTCCTCTGGCGGTAGTCCCCCCATTCCTCTGAGCACTTTAGTTAATGCTCCCTTTTTCCCTAGGTATTTAAGGCGAAACTCTTCGAGTTCCCCTAACTCGTTCAGGCTCCCAAGGGCTTGTACAGCCTCAAGCCTAATTAGTTCTAGTTTTTCCTTCATCAGGTCTTTTCTCCTTTCAAAGCTTTACTTAAGTAAAATAACCCCCGCCCGACATGGGACGGAGGTAAATTTCCTGCGTGGTACCACCCAATTTCATTTCTAAATACAGCCATGAAATCTCATCAGATATAACGGTCTAATACCGGTAGAGGCTACTCAATAATTCAACTCACAGCTCAAGAGACGAACTTCGTATCTAAGCCTTATAGGAATGCTCTCAGCCACGGCAAACCTTCTCTTTATAATACTATTTAGATACTACTCTTCTCAGTCATCGCCTTTATTTTAACCTTATCAATTGTCGATACAATAAATAAGCATTTGGTGAACCTGTAGCTTCGAAGATCCTCCAGAACAAATCTGCCATAGTGGGGACCAACTCCTTTAGCAGGTTATTTTATGTTAATTATAGCATAGTAATTCTGTCTATTCAAGTGTTGGTTTGTCCAGTTTAACCCCTTTTCGGTAAAATTCGTAAATGAGTATACCGGCAGCCACCGAAGCATTTAAAGACTCCGCCTGTCCTACTATAGGGATCTTGACTAGGCTGTCTGCCATTTGGGTGACCTGAGTGCTCACTCCATGGTCTTCGCTGCCTATTACAAGGGCCGTTTTCTTGACTCCATGCCCCCACTTGTATATATCATGCCCACCTAAATGACTGACTGCAATGTGATATCCTGCAGCCCTTAGATTGCCTATTACTTCTAAGGCTTCATAGCCTATATAGACTGGCACCCTAAGTATAGAACCCATTGTAGATCTCACGGCCTTTGGATTATACAAGTCAACACAATCATTTATCAAAACAAGACCCTGTGCTCCAGCAGCATCTGCTGTTCTGACTATGGTTCCAAGGTTGCCTGGGTCTTTAATACCATCCAATATCACAATGAAACCGGACTTATTAGCCAATGCATCCTCAATAAAATATTGCTCTTTCTCCACAATAGCCATAAGGCCCTGGGGTGACTTAGTATCAGAGATTGTAGAAAAAACATGGTCAGAGGTGACCAAAACAGGGATTCCAAGCTCTGCTGCCCTTTGTCTATACTTGTCAATAAAACCTACATTCGACTCTGATATGACAAGTAGTTCAATATCAAAATTCGATTGTAATGCTTCTTCTACAACCCTTGTGCCCTCTAAAATGAAAAGCTTACTTTTATCCCTATGCTTCTTCATCTGCAATGTTCTTATTTTTTTGATTGTTTTATTTGAGGCACTTTTGACTACATCATAGGCCTGTCCCTGTAGCCTATTCATAGGTCTTCTCCTGGAAACGTTTTATATCCTGTGATTTACCGATGACTACCAGTATATCATCCTTTTGAATTTTATCCTCACCAGCTGGAGATACACTAACCTTATCATTCTGTTGTTTTATTGCCATTATGTTAATCCCGTATTTCGCTCTTATATCAAGCTGCTGTAATGATTTATTTTCCCAATTACTGGCTGCTTTGAGCTCTACTATACTATAATCTGGCGTAAGCTCTATGTAGTCAAGGAAATTGGAGGACACCAAGCTACGGGCTATTCTCAGTCCCATATCCCTCTCCGGAAAAACCACCTTGTCAGCTCCTATTTTGTACAAAACCTTGGCATGCAGCTTATTTTGTGCCTTTGCCAACACATATTTGATACCATGTTCTTTGCATAGCATTGTTATTAACATACTGGCTTGTACACTCCCACCAATCGTAACTACTGCCACATCAAAGTTACTAATACCAAGTGCATCAAGGGTTTGTTCGTCAGTGGCATCTGCCTGTACTGCATGGGATACCTTGCTGGATATCGACTGCACTCTCTCCTCATCTATATCAACCGCCAGCACATCATGTCCCATATCATACAAACTGGTGGCTATACTTTCACCAAACCTTCCCATGCCTATAATAATAAATTGCTTCACTAGTAAACACCCTCTATCCTAACATTATTTTTTCTTGGGGATAACGTAGTCTTTTTTCTCCTCTAGATTGCCTTCGTACAAAAGCAAGTGTTAGTGTTAATGGGCCAACTCTGCCCATAAACATTGTCAAAGAAATTAAAATTTTACTGACATTGTTCATACCGCCTGTATCCATTGTAGACAAACCCACTGTACCAAGAGCAGAAGCAGCTTGAAACAGGACATCTATAAAGGGAACTGCCTCAAGCATACTTAAGGCAATTGTAACAAGGGCTAAAGCAAGTAGACTAATAAGGCTTATTGCAAGGGCACGGGCAGCAAGAGAATGGGGTATGCGTCTTTTAAATACGTTTATATCCTCTCTTCCTCTTATAACACTTATAGCTGTTAATAATATAAGGGCAAAGGTTGTAGTCTTGATACCACCACCCGTAGAACCAGGAGATGCACCGATAAACATAAGTATAACCAGCATAAACTTGGACACATCGGTAAGTCCTCCGATATCTATGGAATTCATACCTGCTGTCCTAGCGCTGACGGATTGAAACATCGCCGTCATGATTTTCTCATCGACGGGCCTTAAACCCAATGTCAGTTCATTATTATACTCTGCAAATAAAATTGAAACAAATCCTATAAACACCAAAATAAGGGTAGTTAATACTACTATTTTAGTATGTAGATACCAAGCTCTGACTTGCATTCGATGCGTTTTTATATCTAAAATAACTGAAAACCCTATACCGCCCATTATTATCAAACACATTATTGTGATGTTTATTAAATAATCACCTGCAAAGTTGATTAGGCTAGAATAATGACCCATCAAATCGAAACCAGCATTACAAAAAGCTGATACAGAATGAAATATGCTATAATATACTCCTTTTTCCCAACCGAAAATAGGAATAAACCTCAGTGACAACATCAATGCCCCAACTGCTTCTATTATAAGTGTGACTATGAAAATGTCTCTCGTCAGACGTACTATGCCACCTAAATATGATTCATTTAATGATTGCTGTATAATAAGTCGCTCTTTAAGTGTAATCTTTTTACCCAGTAGTAAGAATATCATTGTACTAACTGACATCAATCCCAAACCACCAATCTGAATAAGTATAAGAATGACTACTTGTCCAAATGTGGTAAAGTCCATACCTGTATCCGCTACTACCAAGCCAGTAACACACACAGCTGAGGTGGCAGTAAAAAAAGCATCTACTCCACCTATACTGTGCCCTGTAGCTGAAGCAGCAGGCATACTAAGGAGCAGAGTGCCAATGATAATGACTAGTATAAAGCTCATCGCCAAAAACTGAATCGGTGATAGCTCTATTTGCTTGAATTTATTCGGAAAATTCAACACATTCATCCCCAGATAAAAATAATGTTATACCAACATATAATCCATATGCTAGTATAACATGTATTAATTGAGTATATCAAGAAAAAAAGAAACCTCAATGTCGAGGTCTCTTTCTTATGCCCTTAGTTTATCCTTGGCTACATCAACAAGCTGCGCAAATCCCTCTGCGTCATTTACAGCCATATCGGCTAGGATTTTGCGGTCTATTTGGACATCCGCTAGTTTTAAGCCGTTTATCAACCTGCTATAGCTTAGGCCATTGATCCTGGCTGCGGCATTAATTCTTGTAATCCAAAGCTTCCTGAAATCTCTCTTTCTTAGCTTTCTACCTGTATATGAAGAAGCAAGTGCCCTCATCACTGCCTGGTTGGCTGCCCTGTAACGCACACTGCTTGCACCGTAATAGCCACGGGCCAGCTTTAGCACTTTTTTCTGTTTTCGCTTTTTGTTTACTCCTCTTTTTACTCTTGCCATTTGAGTAATACCTCCTTTTTACGTTTATTTATAAGGAATTAGTCTCCTAATGTTTTTCTCCTCTGCAGCTGATACATAACCGCCCTTGCGAAGCTTCCTCTTTCTTTTGGCAGTCTTCTTGGTCAGGATATGGCTTTTGTATGCCTTTGATCTTTTAATCCTTCCAGACTTTGTAACCCTAAACCTTTTTGCTGCCCCACGATGTGTTTTTGCCTTTGGCATTGGTCTTCCTCCTCTCAACCTATTCTTTCGGTCCTAGTACCATCATCATACTCCTGCCGTCTATCCTAGGTCTACGTTCAACAACGTATTCTGTAGTCAGCATTGAGTTAAATTTATCCATAATTTTAAAGCCTACTTCACGATGTGCCATCTCACGCCCGCGGTAACGTATACTTACCTTTACTTTGTCCCCACTTTTTAAAAACTTACTGGCATTCTTGGCCTTTACTCCCATATCATGTTCCTCAATAGCGGCGGATAAACGTACTTCCTTCACATTGATAACACGCTGGTTCTTTCGTGCTTCCTTTTCCCGCTTGGCTATCTCAAACCTGTACTTGCCATAATCCATAATCTTGCATACGGGTGGTACGCCCTTTGGTGCAATAAGCGCTAGATCGAGCTGCCTCTCGTCAGCCAACTCTAATGCCTTTCTTGTAGGCATTACCCCTAACTGATCACCATTACTGTCTACTACCCTTACTTCCCTGGCCCTAATTTGCTCATTAATGGAAAGCTCTTTATTACTAATATTCATTCACCTCCGTGATTTTTAGGTATTAATGTTTTAATATTCCCAAATAACAAAGGAGTGGGAATATTTACCCACTCCTGATATGCATGTCGATTTAACAAACATAGGAACCTGCCTAGCATTTATAGCCGGAAGGTGAGAAGTGGATAACTCCTACTTATATGCTCAAAAATTATATCACATAAAAAGGTTTAAGTCAACAATCTGAATATTTGAAATTTCCTTAGCCTAATTACATATTAAAATTAAACACTTTTTCTCTCTGTTAAAATA
>DASRNC010000012.1:0-5402 GCA_035647595.1 Bacillota bacterium
GTATATTGCTATGCAAGTAATATGGCATTCTTCCCTTTCATATAGATATGGCATAAAAAATATATCTGGGAATATACAAAGCCTGCCTATATTTAAAGACTTCCCTTTTGTCATTGATATGAGGGTTATGCTAATTTTGCAGCTCTTGATTGGTATTTTACTTGTTTGGCTCTTTTGCACCTTCATTTTTTCAATATCGATCAAGAATTCAGATGTGATACAGTCACTTCTGATAGGTACCATAGCTTGTGTTTGTCCATTTATCTTGGCTTTTGTAAATTTTGATTTGGCAAAGATGTTTTGGTTGGGACCCTTCCTGGCACCTAGTCTTTTGTTCTATAAGTTTACTTGGCCTGTAATTTTGAATATGGTGGTCATGACAAGCTTTATTGCTCTTTTCGCTCATAAGGCTATGAAAGGCTATACTTCTGCACAAGTATAACAAGGGGATATGAAAGCATTAAAGGAGTCCTAAATTTACAAAGAGAAAGGCTTGAGTATAATATGATACTTAAAGTGGAAAATATCAATAAAACCTATTATAGGAGACTGCAGCTGCATAAGTCTCAGTCAGGGAAAGAGATGTCAAACTCCATAAAGAAGGCACTTAATTCCGTTAGTTTTTCATTAGAATCGGGCATATATGCTCTAATGGGGCCAAATGGTGCTGGCAAAACCACTTTGATTAATATAATAGTTGGCAATCTCAAACCAGACACCGGATTTGTATCATATAAGGGCCAGGATATATTTAAGATGGGAGCAGAATACAGAAAGCTAATTGGCTATATGCCCCAGCACCAATGGATGTATGAAAATATGACTGTGATGCAGTTTCTATATTATATGGCTACTCTTAAAGATATTAAAAAGGGGTCAGGTGGCAAAGAGCGGATTGAGCAGGTCCTAGACCTGGTTAATTTAACTGAAGAGACTAATAAAAAAATAGGAGCCTTGTCAGGTGGGATGAAACAGCGTCTACTTATAGCGCAAGCTATACTAAACGACCCAGATATACTAATATTGGATGAGCCCACTGCAGGGGTTGACCCTAATGAGAGGATCCGGATAAAGAACCTTATCTCAAGGATTAGCTTTAATAAGATAGTAGTAATAGCTACCCATGTAGTACCTGATGTTGAATACATATCAAAAGAGATAATTTTACTTAAAGATGGAGCTATGATTCACAAGGACAGCCAGGACCACCTTACCAAGATGCTAGAAGGAAAGGTCTTTGAATGCCATGTGCCTGTTGACAAGCTCCATGAACTTGAAAGATCTAATACTATAGTATCTATGGTTAAGGAAAAGGATATAGTAAGGGCTAGAGTAATATCGGACTCCCGGGAATTATCCTATGATGCCAAGGAACTTATTCCTACTCTAGAGGATGTATACCTTTATAATTATAGAAACAGTATCACATTAGGCTGAGCCAGTTATAAGACATATATCTATACTGATAAGTGAAAAAGGGTAATTCTAAAATAGAGTGCCCTTTTCTTTTTGCTATTTTCTTGACTCATAATATGGGGAATGATAGTATTGTCAAGGAAATGAAAACAGGATCGAAAGTAGATATTGAGAACATAAGTGGAGGTATTTGACCATGGATTATAAAGATAAATACCAAAAATGGCTTGCAAGTGCCATGATTGATGATGGGGCCAAGGCTGAGCTTGACAGTATTAGGGATGATGAAAAGGAGATAGAGGACCGTTTTTACAAGGACTTGGACTTTGGTACAGGCGGTTTAAGGGGCATTATAGGTGCAGGTACCAACCGCGTTAATATTTATACAATTGGTATGGCAACGCAGGGACTGGCCAATTACATAAAAAAGGCTGGTGATGACGCAGTCAGAAAGGGCGTAGCCATAGCCTATGATTCCCGTAGGATGTCGCCTGAGTTTGCACTTCAATCAGCCCTTGTACTATGTGCAAATGGCATTAAAACCTACCTGTTCAGTGAGCTCCAGCCAACCCCGATATTATCCTTTGCTGTTAGAGAACTGGGGGCTACTGCTGGTATTGTTGTCACAGCCAGTCACAACCCGCCCCAGTATAATGGTTACAAGGTATATTGGGATGATGGGGCCCAGGTCACCCACCCAATTGACAGTGACATAATAGGCGAGGTAAATAATATAGATGACTTTTCTTATATTAAGACCATTTCAAAGCAGGAGGCAGAGGACAGGGGGCTACTCGTTACAATAGGCGAGGATATTTTATCAAAATATCTAGCAGAGGCAAAGAAACTTTGCTTTGACAAGGACCTGGTATCTAGGTTGGGTAGCAAGCTCAAAGTGGTCTTTACCCCCATACATGGGGCAGGCAACAAGCCAGTCCGCAGGCTCTTAGCTGAGCTAGGCTTTACTGATGTTAGTGTTGTTCCTGAGCAGGAGCTACCAGACAGCGAGTTTTCCACCGTTGAATATCCAAACCCTGAGGAGAAGGCAGTATTTGAATTAGCAATAAAGTTAGCCAAAAAAAATGATGCTGACGTAATAATAGGCACCGATCCTGATTGTGACAGGGTTGGTGTTGTTGTAAAAAATAAGCAGGGTCAATATGTTACCCTCTCTGGTAACCAAACTGGCGCTATGCTTGTCCACTATTGCTTGAGCACACTGAAAAATCAAGGCAGGTTGCCTGATAATGCCTGTATAATAAAAACTATTGTGACCAGTGAAATGGGGAGAAAAATAGCAGATTCCTTTGATACCGCAACACTTGACACCCTAACAGGCTTTAAGTATATTGGGGAAAGGATAAAGGAATTTGAAACTAGCAAAGAGTATAGCTTTATCATGGGCTATGAGGAGTCCTATGGCTACCTAGCAGGAGACTTTGTCCGGGACAAGGATGCAGTAATTGCCTCAATGCTCATTTGTGAGATGGCAGCCTACTACAAGGACAAGGGTATGACCCTCTATGAAGGCCTTGAAGACCTATGGGAGACCTATGGCTATTTTAATGAAAGTTTAGAATCCATTGAAATGGCCGGCAAGGAAGGTATGGAGAAAATCCAAAGTATCATGAACAGTCTAAGGGATGACTGTCCTGTAGAGATTGCCGGCCTTAAGGTCACTCGAGCTGAGGATTACTTGGAGAGTAAGGCAATTGATTTTTCGACTGATACTACAGAAAAAATCAAGCTACCAGTGTCAAATGTACTTAAATTTGATCTAGAGGATGACTCATGGTTTGCCATACGTCCTTCAGGTACTGAGCCCAAGGTAAAGCTGTATTTCTCAGTAGTAGGTAGTGACAGCGGGTCTGCGCAGGAGCAAATTGACAAGCTCATGGAGGCCGTAACCGACCTAATTGACTAATTCTTGTTCTCTTATGCTGGTTGTATAAGGTGTATTAGTAGCAGTAATTAGAGCTAAGCATGTGACCCGGCATGTGATAAAATATATGTATACTGTGGATACTTAAAAGCCTTAGAGGGGAGGATGGGGCTTTGCCCCTGGCCCAAGTGGCAAGGGTAGCCGAAAATTTTGATAAAGGGATTTAGAATAATACTTGTATCAGGCCTGCTATTTATTTTTTTAGCTGCTAGTGGGGCTGCTAGTGACGCGCTCCAGGAAGAGGCCCGGTATCAAGCAGATAATGGCATAGAGGTCATCTCCTATACAGATAAATGGGTAGACTTAGGTCTAATCCGCGTTTATGATGAGCTAATGAATAATGTCCATGGTATGGAGATGGACTATCTAGATAGGATAGAGATACATGCCGGCTCAAGTCCAGAAACCGCTCACAATGTAATGGCCACCTACCAAATTGAAAAGCAGGAAGAACATATAGGGGTTAACCTTAAGGGCTTTTTTCCGGATGATTATGAGCTCCCTATAAAACTAGATAAGGGTGTAATTAGGATATACAAGGGTGAGGAGAGGCAAGCCATTGAGGATATTGCAGTGGACCTCTCCCACGAATATGGCCACCATTTTACCCTCTACCATTTTGGCGAGACCTTTACTAGGCCAGAGTATTTTAGGACTAGTGAATATTATAATATCAGAGGGCTAGAGGATTATCCCTTAGTAAATGCAGAGGCTTCTCATGAGCTAGAAATGCACAGGTGGAGCATATATGAGCTAGCAGCGGAGGATTATAGGCAGATACTAGGCTCAGACACTGGAAGGCGGATTACAGGCTTTAAGGATATTAAGCAAAAAAAAGGACAGGACCTTTACCTGCCAATAAATGAAGTGTCCATTAGGGATTATAATGCAATAGGTCAAATGAACTGGGACCTACCCACGGCATTTCACAATAGTGTGCTGGTAGACTATTTCTATGCATTTACGCACAAGGGGGATGTATACAAAAGAAGCCTGCCGCTTATGGCAGATCAAGCTGATGAGCTACCAGGACTTGACTATAGTATTAGTCCCCTTGGAGACTACTATCAAACAAAGTTTTACTGGGACAGGTCAACAGGGCCAGAGGATGCTATTTATACGCTTGTTGCTTATAGGGATGACAAGGTTATACCGATAAAAACAGTCTTTCCTGGTCAGGACCCCCTAGCATATATTGGAACTGTTTATTATGAAGAGGATGGTTATATATACTATTACCAGGACGGACTTGATAGCGGTCAGTTAAGCTTTAGGCTACAAGTGTTGTTGCCTGATGGGCGAAACCTATCGGGTCATATGATAAGCATAGATTTTGACCAGGAAGTGGCAGACCTTTTAGATGGGATAGGGGATACAGGATGATTTTCACTTACTGTATCCTTTCTTTATTCATTTTTCTTAAATTTTTTATAGAGGAGAAGTAAGGCGAATATTGTTACTACCAGTAAAAAAGCTATGGATACAAGTATCAAGATTATGTCGCGAGTGCTTGTTTTATCATGGCCTGCCTCTATATATAGTGTCATCTCTTGGCCATAATCCAGGGTCCACCTATAGCTGGTGGAAGTGCGATTTTCACTTACCCTATCTGCATTGGTGTCCGTAGGCTTGCCCATCATTGTAAAATTGAAGGTAAAGCTACTGGCTTCTATTGCCCCATAGGCCTCCTCCTTTAAGTCCAAAGGCAGGCCTTCTATTGCTTGTTTATCTATAATATCATTTAGGTCTACCAAGAGGCTAAAGGAATAATGGTCCTCGAAAACCCCGGTCTGCCGTTGCCAATCAAGCTCTTTGAATATGGATGGTAGGTCATCAAAGCCTAGTATAGCAGGTCCAGGCTGGTCTAAATCAAGGCCCTCTATACTTTTGTATGCAGTAAAGCCAAGATAATCCTCTCTGTCATAGGAGTCAACTGTAAAACCATTTCTCTCTGCTTGGCCCTGAGCCGCCAACAATATAGCCTCTACGTCTACTATATCTTGCCTGCCTTGTTTTATAGCAAATGTATATTCAGAGTAAACCC
>DASRNC010000013.1:0-7268 GCA_035647595.1 Bacillota bacterium
GTATATGATACTATACTTCTATTTATATATCCGTTGTTTTTACAACACTGAGGTGAAATAGTGAACTATATTTTAGAAATTTGTAAAAGTCCGCTTTTAAGCGGTATAAGCAAAACTGACGCGGAAACATTGCTGGCTTGCCTATCAGCCAAGGAAAGAGTATACGATAAAAATGATTTCATATTTAGTGCAGGTCAGCAGCTAGACTCAATAGGGCTTGTGGTTGCAGGACGGGTCCATATAGTCAAGGAGGATTTTTGGGGCAACCGGACTATAATAGAGCAATTTGCATCAGGAGACTTGTTCGCTGAGGCCTTTACTTATGCTAGGGTAGATACGATACCCTTTAGCGTAATGGCGGTAGAGCGAACAGTAATCCTGTTTTTGGACCACAAAAAGATCGCAAAGCTGTGTCCAGTCGCATGTAAATTTCATAATAGGTTAGTGGAAAACATGCTAAGGATTATAGCAGAAAAGAATATGAGACTGACACAAAAGATAAATCACCTTACAAAAAGAACAACAAGAGAAAAGCTTTTATCTTTTCTATCTGAGCATGCCATTAGGGCAGCTAGCAATTCATTTAATATACCATTTAACAGGCAGGAAATGGCTGATTATCTATCAGTTGATAGGTCCGCTATGTCCAATGAACTATCCAAGATGAGGGATGAAGGGATGATTGAGTTTAATAAAAACCTCTTTGAGTTAAGGAGCCAAGTAGTTAAATAAGACAGTGCTCATTTAGTATATTGGGCAAAAAAATAGCAAGCTAGTGTTATGAATAATCTGGACAATATGATATAATCAGATGGTATTATTGGCTTAAGTGCTTATGATACAATATGCTTTAAATCAAGGAGAGGCTGATATGATATATAACAAAGAAGAACAAATGCAGGCGCAACAACAATACAAGAAATACATGACTATCTCCATTGTAGTTATAATTGTATTTGCAGTAGTGGCCTTTGCTTTTATGGCTAGGATGACCCAGTGGAAGGGAGCCTTGTTTCTTTCAGTAGGCGTTTGTATAGCCATATTTATCTTAACAATATACGCTCTTCCCAGCCTATCATATTATAAATTTGTAACGGATATAGTCCAAGGCCGTTCGCGGGAAATACATGGTCCTATTTTAAAGGCTGATGACAAGCCTGTATACAAGGATAATAAGCTACTTTTCTATGAAATATGGATAAAAGAAGATGATGTAGAGAGGATGCTATTGTTTGATGCCAACAAGGGTAATCCAGAGCTTGAGGCTGGATATGAGGCGGTTTTCAAGGTGTATGAAAACTATATAATAGACGTAAAGGGAAAAAGAAAAAAGCCGTCTTAAAAAAGCATAGATATCACAAGAAAAAAGACATGAACACATTAAAATGCCAACTTCAAGGGGGCATTTTTTTGATTATGATTGTGGAATTCTACTTATGTCCAATCACTTGTCCCTTTTGATCTATATAGACAGTAGTGCAGTGGTCATAGGGCCCTTCCTGGGAATTGTCACTGTAGTAGAATTTCACTTCAAGATATTCTCCTGTGTATTCACTTGATGATTCGCCTGCAAGTTCAAGTGTAACAGGTGTATTTGCGTCATGGTATTCAATAAGGGTTTCATAGAAGGAAGCATTGATCCCAAGGTCCTTTAGATAGTTTGCCGCTAGGTTAAGGATCTTTAAATCTTCAAGGTTTGCTAGTACGAGTGTACTTTGGGCGTCAGCCTCCTTAGGGCCCTTAGGGGCGTCTTCAAGCCCTCGGCCATCATAAGAGTCGCCACAAGCACAAAGTATAATAGTGGAGACTAGTATAAGGGGTATGAGTTTAACTACTAGTTTCATAAGTCAGCTCCATAATTTATTCTTTTGTAGAATATATGATGCATTATGAGATATAATACCTGCGAATTTGGACTGGGCTGGTTGTTTATCATAGACATGAAGGGAATAAAAAAATAAAGGCATCACATAGGCCTATGCCTAATAGATGCCCCATTTTAATTTGACTCTAGTTCGATCTCAGCTGCCTCCTCTAGCCTTAGCCGCCAGTCCAAGCTATCAACATCCAGCAGGTGCATGAGGGGGCAATACCGTGTCACGCCCTCAGCGACCTTCATAGAGCCAAGCATGGTTACAAGCTTTGAAGAGCAAATTACCCCAATTCCAAGTAGGGACAAGCCACCAGAAATCCGAAGGTAGGCATCAAGATTGCCAACATTCTTCTTCACTATTAATCACCATCCTTTGAAAACACTAATGCAAACCGTATGTCGGTTCATGGAGTATTTTCTCCGAATAAGTCTGGCTTTATCCACTCAGATTGTTAAAATCCTAGACTAAACGTTAAATCTAAATAGGATTATGTCTCCATCCTGAACTACATAGTCCTTGCCTTCGGACCGTACAAGGCCTTTTTCTTTTGCGGCAGTTTGGCTGCCAACCTCCATGAGCTTTTCATATTGGATTGTTTCTGCCCTTATAAAGCCTCTTTCAAAGTCCGTGTGAATCTTTCCTGCTGCTTGGGGAGCCTTAGTCCCCTCTTTTATTGTCCAGGCATGGACCTCTCTGGGTCCTGCGGTAAGAAAGGAAACTAGACCAAGTAGGTAGTAGCATCTCTTTATGAGACGATCCAGCCCTGACTCACCTATGCCCAAGTCATTTAAGAATATCTGTTTTTCCTCTTCATCAAGGTCGGAAATTTCTGCCTCGATTTTTGCACAAATAACCATGACCTCCGAGTTATCATTTTCTGCATAGTCTATGACCTTATCAACAAGCGCATGCTTGGAGCCGTCCTCTTTCAATTGTTGCTCGGATATGTTGGCAGCGTACAAAACGGGCTTTGATGTAAGGAGGAATATTTGGTCTACAAGTTGGCATTCCTCATCCGTATAGCTTATGTTACGCGCAGGTATGCCCTTCTCCAAATTTTTTTGTATTTTCACCATCAAATCCAGCTCAGCCTGGTGATTTTTATCGCCCTTTAGCAATTTGCTTGTCCGCTCTATCCTTTTTTCAAGACTTTGCATATCTGAAAAGATTAATTCTAGGTTTATAGTTTCAATATCCCTTATAGGATCTATACTTGCATCCACATGAGCAATATTGTCATCTTCGAAACATCGGACAACATGGACTATGGCATCAACTTCACGAATATGCGACAGGAATTTATTACCAAGGCCTTCTCCTTGGCTAGCGCCCTTTACCAGGCCAGCAATATCTAAAAACTCCACCATAGTTGGAACTACTTTCTTAGAGTCATTCATTTTCACAAGTGGTTCAAGCCGGTCATCGGGAACAGGAACAACACCTATATTTGGCTCTATAGTACAAAAGGGGTAATTGGCTGATTCTACACCAGCCTTTGTAATAGCATTAAAGAGTGTGCTTTTTCCTACATTGGGTAATCCAACAATTCCTAGTTTCATTATTAATCCTCAATCCTCCAAGTTTCTGTGATAATCCTCTGCCATGTCAGTTTTACATGTCAACATCAATGTAATTACTATAAAGCATCCTTTGAATTATATATCACTTTTTGACTTGAATCAATAAAATTTATATTTTTGAAGACTGTTGGAAGAGGAATTGGCTTATTATAGACTATTTGTAATAGCTATATTGAATAATTGTTAAAATAAAGATATAATACCGATAACGGTTTAGACATATCTTATAATTGGAGGAGTTGCATATGAAATACGGTTTTTTTGATGATGACAAGAGAGAATATGTAATAACTACGCCCGAGACACCCTACCCATGGATTAACTATCTTGGCACTGAGAAACTCTTTTCACTAGTTTCAAACACAGCAGGTGGATATTGCTTTTATAAAGATGCCCGCTTAAGAAGGATTCTAAGATATCGATATAATAATGTACCTGTTGATGATGGCGGACGTTATTTTTACCTGAACGATGGCGGAGATGTATGGTCTCCATCGTGGAAGCCTGTTAAAAAGGACTTAGAAGCTTATGAATGTAGGCATGGTCTAGGTTATACAAAAATAAGGGGTAAAAGAAATGACATTAGCGTATCCCAGTTGTTCTTTGTGCCTCTAGGCTTCAATGGTGAAATACACCATGTAAAGGTCAAAAATGAAAGCAGTTCTAATAAACTAGTCAAGCTATATTCCTTTGTAGAGTTTTGTCTATGGAATGCTAATGATGATATGACTAATTACCAAAGAAACTTTAACACAGGTGAAGTAGAGGTAGAGGGGTCAGTTATCTACCATAAGACAGAGTACAGGGAGAGACGTAATCATTATGCCTTTTACTCAGTAAATACCGACATAGGCGGCTTTGACACAGATAGGGACGATTTCCTAGGTTTATATAATGGTTTCGACAATCCCCAGGCTGTTGCTGCAGGCGAATCACACAACTCTATTGCCAATGGTTGGTCACCCTGCGCCTCACATTCTATCGATATAGAGCTAGCTCCCGGGGAGGAAAAGAGTCTGGTATTTGTGCTAGGCTATGTAGAAAATGCTGAGGAAGAAAAATGGCAGGCTCCTAATGTTATTAATAAAAGCGAAGCCTATGAAATGATAGATAGGTTTAAAACAAAGGCGGACGTAGAGGAAGCCTTATCTGACCTAAATACATATTGGTCTGACCTACTATCAAAGTACACCCTCGAAAGTAATGATGAAAAGCTAAATCGCATGGTAAACATATGGAACCCATACCAGTGTATGGTGACCTTCAATATGTCTAGGAGTGCATCCTATTTTGAGTCAGGTATAGGTAGGGGTATGGGCTTTAGGGATTCCAACCAAGATTTGCTTGGCTTTGTCCACCAAATCCCAGAGAGAGCAAGAGAAAGAATATTGGATATTGCAGCTATCCAGTTTGAGGACGGCGGAGCCTATCACCAATATCAACCACTAACTAAGAAGGGCAACGCAGATATCGGTGGCGGCTTTAATGATGATCCCTTGTGGCTTATAGGCTCAACTGTTGCCTACGTAAGGGAAACAGGAGATTATACAATACTCGACGAGCAGGTTCCATTCAATAGTGATGAATCCAATACGGATACTTTACTTGAGCACCTAAAAAGGTCTTTTTATCATGTAATAAACAACTTAGGCCCTCACGGCCTGCCTTTGATTGGGCGTGCGGACTGGAACGACTGTCTCAATTTAAACTGTTTTTCCAAGGAGCCAGATGAATCCTTCCAAACCTATGGCGACCCAGATGGCAGGGTAGCAGAGTCTGTATTTATCGCAGGCATGTTTGTGAACTTTGGTAAGGAATATGTAGAGTTGCTCCAAAAGCTAGGAAGAGATGATGAGGCGGCGGTGGCAAAGGACCACATAGAACAAATGACTAAAACTGTACTAGAGCATGGATATGATGGCGACTGGTTCCTAAGGGCATATGATGCCTTTGGCAACAAGATAGGGAGCAAGGAAAACGAAGAGGGACAGATATTCATCGAGCCCCAGGGCTTTTGTGTTATGGCTGGTATAGGTGTTGAGGAGGGTTTGGCGGAGAAGGCCCTTGATTCTGTCAAGAAAAGGCTAGACACTGAGTACGGTATAGTTCTCCAGCAGCCTGCATATACAAAGTATTACTTAAACCTAGGTGAGATTTCTTCATACCCTCCAGGCTACAAAGAAAACGCCGGTATATTCTGCCACAACAACCCCTGGATAGCCATGGCTGAGGCAACTATCGGGAGGGGCGATAGGGCATTTGAGATCTATAGGAAGATAGCACCAGCTTATCTTGAGGATAAAAGTAAAATCCATAAGACTGAGCCATACATATACTCCCAGATGATTGCAGGCAAGGATGCAGTAGACCATGGAGAGGCCAAAAATTCCTGGTTAACAGGTACTGCAGCATACAATTTCGTTGCAATATCACAGTGGATACTAGGTGTCCGGCCGGAGTTTGATGGTCTATTGGTAGACCCATGCATACCTGCTGATTGGGACGGATATACTATCAGAAGACATTTTAGAAATGCCGACTATATCATAGAGGTAAAGAATCCAAATCATGTTCAAAAGGGCGTAAAGAGTGTAATCGTTGACGGTAGCCCTATTGAAGGCAATATACTGCCTGTTTTTGAAGACGGCAAGGAACATAAGGTTGTAGTTGAGATGGGTTAAGTAAATCGCCAAAGGACAATTTCATAGGAATTGATGGAGTTCTCATAAAAAGTTAAAAAGCAAAGGGTATAAGGCCCTTTGCTTTTTTTACGGGAAATTGCTAAAGTTTTTTATATTTAGAGCTACCATATAAAGAAGAACATGCCCATTATTGCGCTTAAAATTATCATTATGGCTGGATGAATTTTCAGCTTATAAATACCAAGGAGTACAAGACCCAGGATAATTATGCTTTTTATATTTGCTATTGTAATTATGCTAGTGGGTGATATAGAAAAAACACTTTTTATTATTGTAAAGGTAGCAGTGGCGATTAGGCCAATAACAGCAGGGCGAATTCCCTTTAAAAGGCCCTGTACGAGAGGGTGGTCCTTAAACTTGGTAAAATACCTTGCCACCAGTAAAACTATTATAAATGTGGGGGCCACTACACCGGTAGTTGCAAAGACAGCCCCTAATAGACCATGCTGCTGGATACCAATAAAGGTAGCTGCATTTATTGCAAAGGGCCCAGGAGTCATTTCGGATATGGCAATTATATCAATAACGCCTTCAAGGGTCATCCAACTGCGCTCTACTATCTCCTCTTGGATTAGGGGAATCATAGCATAGCCGCCTCCTATGGTGAACAGACCAATCTTTGCAAAGGTGAGAAAGAGTTCAAGTAGAATCACTGGCCGCCCTCCCTTCTACCCTTGTCGATAGCCTTCTTGCTTAGGTAAAATGAATAGACTAGGCCAGCTATGGCAGATAGAAAAAGTACAGGTATTGGTCCTATGTCAAGGAATACCAGTGCAACAAAGGCTAGTATGCATAAAACCCATGAGAATGGATCCTTAATACTTTTCTTTCCAAGGCTAAAAACAACTGAAATCATTAAGGCAGCTACCCCTATGTTAACGCCTTTTATGGCTTCCTTTACATAGGGGTAGTCCCTGAAGTTATATAGAAACAAGGCTATGACTGATATAATTATAAAGGATGGTAGCACTACGCCCAGTGTTGCGGCCAACGCTCCCATAAAGCCGGCAACCCTGTAGCCCACAAAGGTGGCAGAATTTACTGCAATTACACCTGGTACAGACTGGACGACAGCAAATATATCCACCATATCTTCACCTTCTATCCAAGCA
>DASRNC010000014.1:0-3149 GCA_035647595.1 Bacillota bacterium
CGCTTATTATCATATCTTTCCTGTCAACTAAGCCTGGATAAGCATCCCCGTATTCTTCTATTACTGCCTTTACAATTTCTGATGTTTTCCCTTCGGCTATGCCAATTTTTAAGCCAAACCGGATAGCCCTTCGTATTAATCTGCGAAGAACATAACCCTGGTCAACATTAGACGGTGTCACGCCTTTTTCATCTCCAATCATGAATGTCGCAGTTCGTACATGATCAGCTACTATCCTATATGCTCTTTTTGTTTCCTCATCAAGATCATATTGTTTATCTGCTAGCTCTCCTATTTTTCTCATGATAGCTTGATACAGATCTGTATCGTATACAGACTCTACTCCCTGAAGTACAGCTAAAGTTCTATCTAGGCCCATGCCCGTATCAACATTTTTCTGACTAAGGGCTTCATATTTCCCATCAGCTGCTTTGTTGTATTCCATGAAAACATCGTTCCAGATCTCTACATACTTGCCACAGTCACAGGATGGAATGCATTCATCACTGCATTTCTGCTTTTCTGTATCTATAAACATTTCAGTATCCGGTCCACAAGGGCCCGTGGTACCCGCAGGACCCCACCAATTATCTTCCTTGGGTAAATAGAATATGTGGTCCTCAGATACACCAAGTGATATCCAATGGTTGTAGGATTCTGTATCTCTAGGTGCATCATCATCACCTTCAAAAACAGTGAAATATAGCTTGTCTTTAGAAATAGCTAGCCACTTTTCTGATGTTAGAAACTCCCAGCTCCACTTTATGGCTTCTTCTTTAAAGTAATCTCCAAGAGACCAGTTGCCCAACATTTCAAAAAAGGTACAATGGGTTGCGTTTCCTACCTCTTCGATATCACCTGTCCTTATACATTTTTGAACATTGGCTAGTCTATTGCCTTCGGGGTGCTTTGCACCAAGCAAATAGGGTACCAACGGATGCATCCCGGCTGTTGTAAACAAAACTGTAGGGTCGTTTTCTGGTATTATAGAGGCACTAGGAATAATAGCATGCCCCTTGTCCTTAAAAAAGCTTAGAAACATTTCTCTTAACTCATTTGCCTTCAAAATATAACACTCCTTTTGACATGTATGAAAAAAGCAACCTTACCTATGTATAACTGCTTTTATAAAGCTTTTACTATAAAAAATATTATACCCAGTAAATAACTGTGTGTCAATAAGGCGAGGTTGTGGGAGGTCTATAAGAAGGGGGAATATACCGTTGCTAAGGAGGGTTTACGAGAAATATGTCGAAATAAAGAATTATACAATTATAATCAGTTACAAGAGGAGTTCTAATGAAAAAGGACTATATTGAAATATGGGTTATGCCTGTTCATTCAGGCAACAATCTTCTTCCTTCATATAATAAGATAGCAGAACAGCTAAGCAAGCAGTTTAAGCGCAGAGTTCAATATAAGGTCATACCCTGGAATAAGGCATTGAAAATGCTCTTTACAGCATTTAAGGCAGGAAACCCTCCAGATGTAATGCAAATAGGCAGTACATGGATTAAGACCTTTGCTCATATGGGCTACCTTGACCGTGTTCCAAGTGGATTTGACTTCCCTAAACCAGTTGCAGACTGGGTGTATCAAAATTGCTTAGATCAGGGAAACCGAATTGCTGTGCCTTGGATCTCCGAAGCAAGCATGATAACTGCAAGAAAAGATATTTTGGATGCACAAAACGTAGACCGTCAGGCCTTACTCTCACTAGACGGGTTCCTTAGGTCATGTGACCGATTGCATACAATATATAGTGATAAGGATGAAACAATTCTACCCTTTGTTTTTTCCCTTAGGCCAGAACCTGGCAGACTGCATTTTTTGATACCATTTTTGCGAGCTTTTGGATGGGATCTCAAAGACTTTAATGATGCAGACTCTTTATTTGAACTAGCAAAGCTGAGACCGGCCTTCGACTATTTAAAGCAACTATTTACTGTATCCCATATAGACAAAGAGACCGTTACACTCAATCCATATGTGCTCAACCAGCAGCTTTACCTGTCAAACAAATTTGTCTTTACAACAGGTCACTGGTGGAAGATCGTACTGCAGGCCATAGATAAAAACCATGATAAGCCCTTTCTTGAAGCAATACCAATGCCCGCAGGCGAAATTGGTCAAGCCACCTGGGGTGGAGGCAGCATGCTTTGTGTGCCCCCTACATCCCCTTACAAAGAAGAAGCATGGACTATTGTTCAGCATATGATAAGTGATGATTTTATGCACAAGAGGGTTGAAATAGCTGGAGATGTGCCTGCATTCGAATCAGATTTTTGGGAAGTTTATGCTGATAAGCCGCAGATTATGATGCTGCTAGATCAAGTGAAAAAAGCACGATGCTATCCCCAGCACCCCTTATGGATATCTTATGAATCCATTATATCCGAAGGTTTTATAAACCTATTATGGCATTACATTTATGATAATCAACCGCTAGACCCTCTCTATGATACACTCATTCGACCAATGGGTGAAAAGATAGAGGAAATTAATAGTCTGGCATGGGAGTCTGGTTCAAATGAGTAAAAGCATAAGTTTTTTGACAATAAAGCTAGGTGTGGAAGCTGGCCATATCCTCTTATCTAGCTCATCTTATGCCATCGAGCAAGCCGCCCTGCATATATATGACGGCCTAAAATCATTTGGTATTATCGGTTTAAGATTATATATTATCGATGAAATGGCTGAAGGTGTTGATGAGGAACTATACATCGAAGAAAATACACTCTTCCTAGGTAATGATTATATTCCAGTTTATCAGTTATCTGAGAGCATTCGCAGCCTAACTATGGTAACTACCGAAAATGAAGACAGCTTTACTACAACCATCCCTTTATATCACCACGATAGCCTTATCGGTACCCTTGAAATAGAGACTAAGGATAAGCTAAGAGGTGATACACTACACTCATTTAGCTGCCTAGGCGAAGCATTTTCTGCCGGTATATATTATCAGCTTGAAACTAGGACTAGCGAAAAAAATGAATATCTATTTGATGCTATAATGCAAATCAGCTGCAACCTGCACGCTGTTAACAGCATTGATGAATTATTACAGATGTTCACTGATCTAACACTTGAATACTTAAGCTTTGACAGGGTGACTATATTCGTATACGAATCAAATAGCATGGAAC
>DASRNC010000015.1:0-2693 GCA_035647595.1 Bacillota bacterium
TTTTTTTTGTCCAATTAGATAATATCACATGGAAGATACTCTTATCTTTAATTCTTGATTATTTACCCATAGTAATTTTACACTAACTTGCAGGCTATAATAGCTCTTTTCGCAGTTCTTTCCCATCTTTTGGTGATAGGTAGGCTGGCGGTATATCAAGTACTGTAAAGGCTCCAGACCTTCCCTCTTTATTCAACCTATAGGCTGCCCTAGCATAGGCAAGCAAGACTGAGGCTGTAAACTCAGGATTGGACTCAAGCTTTAGGGAAAATTCATATATATTGGTATTCTCTTCTCCTGCTCCAGTTTTACCACTCCTAATAACAAAGCCACCATGTGGCATAGCAGAATGTTCTTGCGCCAGCTCTTCCTTGGTAATAAAGGTTACAGTAGTCTCATAGTCTGCGAAATAGTTGGGCATCGTCTTTATCTGGTGGTCGATTTTTTCCCTGTCAGCCCCCTTAGCTGCTACAACAAAGCACTGGCGCAGGTGCCTTTGGTCAGTTACTAATTCGGGATTATCACCGCTTCTCGCCCTGTCTATAGCCTCATCAAGGGGTATTGTATACTGGACTGCATCTACTACCCCCTCTACCCTGCGGATGGCATCGGAATGCCCTTGGCTCACACCCTTGCCCCAGAAGGTATAGGTTTTGCCCTTGGGCATTACTGCTTGGGATATCATCCGGTTTAATGAAAAAAGTCCCGGATCCCAGCCTACGGATATAATACCTACACGGCCTGAGTCCTTGGCTACCCTGTCTATCGAAGCAAAGTATTGGGGTATCTTGCCATGGTTATCAAAGCTATCTATAGTATTAAAGATAGCTGCCAGCTGTGGTCCTTGCTCTGGTAGGTCTGTAGCTGAGCCACCACAAAGTATCATTACATCTATTTTATCCTTGTAGCTTTCTACATTATCTATATGAACTATCCTAGCTTGCTTGTCCCTTATTTTTATTGTGTCTGGCGGCCGCCTAGTAAATACAGCTACTAGGTCCATATCAGGATTTTGCCCTATAGCTAGGTCGACACCCCTGCCAAGGTTGCCGTAGCCTGATATTCCAATCCGTATTCCATTTGGCATATGCCTGTCCTCCAATTGAATTTAATATGTTTATATTACCAAATAGGATGGATTATAGCAATGTGACTTTGTTACATACAAATATTATTACTATCATTATAATGATAATCAACAGATTAAAATTTAATAATAAAATAGCAACTAAGCAGTAATAGTTTAAAGAAGCAATTATAGGTTTAAGTATGGAGTATAGCAGGCCTAATAGCTGTGAGAGTATTAATTAAAAATAGGTATAGAGGAGCGATTGATATGTCAGCATTAAATGTAACCATTGAAAACTTTGATAATGAGGTAATAAAATCTGACCTGCCTGTGCTTGTCGATTTTTGGGCGCCCTGGTGCGGCCCCTGCAGGATGCTAGGACCAGTAGTTGACCAATTGAGCGAGGAGGTCAAGGGTGATGCCAAGGTAGTCAAGGTAAATATAGATGAGCAGACAGAGCTTGCAGCGTCATTTAAGGTCACTAGTATCCCTACATTAGCGGTATTTAAAGACGGAAAGCTAAAGACCATTGAGCCAGGCGCAAGAAATAAAAACGATATGAGAAAAATGCTCGGACTATAATATATCTGGGCAGTGAATAAAATATAATAGGATGTAGCTATGGTATTGTTTTACCAAGCTGCATCTTTTTTAGGTGCTTTTATGTCTATTTGCACATCTCCATCGTTTCTTCAATCTGATAGGAGTATTATACAAGTTAATGTTCGCGCTCAACTCAGTTTTCTAGAAAGTATTGTTTTACTGCTAACAAATCTACTACCATCATGAATTATTTGTTCTAATCCAATCTCTGTTATCAAACCTTTTTTAGGTTTGAAATCCTGTATAATACAAGAAATAACCCTACTCATCTCATCATTATTAAGATTTATTGTTAAACCACAATGAGGATTCCAATTACCGGGAATATAATAGTAATCAGCGTACCTTGGATATTTTTCAAAAGCTCTGTGGTAGTTGAAATGGAAATCTATTAATTCTCTTGTAACTGTTGGTCTCAAAAAAACTGTTCCTGTCGTTGGAAACACTCCTACATCAACAAAGATAAGCTCTTGCATTGACCTTATATCACTAAAATACTCCAAAAAGTCATGTTTTAAGTCAACTACATTTTGTAGATCCTTATAAACAGCTAATGTTACATGTGGTCTAATTCCCTCAATTTCAGAATAAGATGATGAAATATTGCTTAAGGATAGTTCATTCCATTTCCTTCTTATATAATTTTCTACTTCTTCTGAAAAAAACAATTCAATTGCATACATCCTTTATGCTCCTTTTCTTCAACATGAAAAAAAAGACCCAGATCTGTTGTCTTCACTTTATCGGTTTTCTGTAAGAACCAGCCGCAATAATCAGTATAAAAAATTTTTTCGAATACCGCATCCCGCCAGTAGGAACGTAGCTGATCTCCGGCGTCCCCTTCTCAACTCAATAGCCAAGGAGGGAGTTACCATTTATTAAAATGCATTCTATTCTCAGCTTTAATTTTATGGTGTCCGGGAACATATTGTTAGGTGTCGTGTCTTTTATAGAAGATAAATATTCGTAATTTATAAAGATTGTAAAGCAAATCATCATTGCAAATTGTAAGTTGTGAAGC
>DASRNC010000016.1:0-9350 GCA_035647595.1 Bacillota bacterium
CAATCATTGACTAATAAATGTCTTACTATATAATAAAGTAGTAGTTTACAAAATGGAGGCTTTGGCATGAAAAAATTCCTTAAGATAGCGCTGGCTGTGTTGCTGGTATTTCTTCTAGTAGCTGCTGGTTATGTATACAAGCTACTTGATTCTATACAAAACACACAGGTAGTCAACCCAGATACGGGCAAGCCTATAAAAGACCCTTCCGATTTGGGTATAGGACCGTCCGCTCCTGATTTTGATAAAACAGGTATAAAAAATATAATGCTTTTTGGTACAGACAACCGGTCCAGGAATGAGAAAAGCCGGTCTGACACCATGATGGTTGCTAGTATCGATAGGAAACATAAGGCCGTTAAAATTACTTCTTTAATGAGGGATATGTATGTTCCAATACCGGGCAGGAATGATGACCGATTGAATACAGCCTACGCCTTTGGTGGACCATCACTAGCTATAAAGACGGTAAATTCTACTTTTAATATGGATATTACAGACTATGTATCCGTCGACTTCTACTCCTTAGAAATGATCATAGATGAGGTTGGGGGTATACCCATAGATGTAAAGAGAAGCGAAGTCAAAGAGATTAATAAATATGCAAAGGATTTGGATAGGGTAGTTAATGACGGTTCAAAGGCACCCCTTTTAACAGAAGCAGGGCTGCAGGTTCTTTCCGGAAGGCAGGCAGTATCCTATTGCCGCATACGTTCTGTAGGCCGCGATGATTTTGAGAGGACCGAACGCCAGAGAAGAGTGCTCAATGAATTGTTTAAAAAGGGTAAAAGTATTGGCATCACAAGAATACCAGGCCTTGTTTCTAAGATACTACCAGAAATTGAAACAAGCTTGACCAAGACAGAAATCGTAGATTTGGCCATGGTGATGTTAGGCTTTTCCACCAGTGAAATAGACCAGTTCCGCCTACCAGCTGACGGTTATTATACAGACCAAACCATAAGGCGTATGCGGGTTTTGGTACCTGATTTAGATGAAAGCAAAGATATGCTCCACGATTTTATATACGGAACAGACCAAGAGGAAGTTGGCAACAACAATCAAGGTGACGAAACAAGCTTTTAAGTATTTAGTGCATACTTGTGCAGATGTTTTGTTATAGAGTTTTTGCCAGCTTTTTTATTTCATTTATTACAAACAAAATATCCTTATTCGTTTCCCAGTTACTCTCAGTCAAATCAATCTTCCCAATTCCAAATTCTTTTTCAATAATGTCTTCATAACAAACCCAATTTAAGTGAAGTAGATCAGACCTATCTTTAATGCAGATGAAAAGGGTATTCCATTTGCTTGGAATACCCCCCTTGTTATTATAGTGATGATTTATTACTTTGCCTAACAAGCCTCCATTTTCTAATGGGTAACAGTCTCAGCAAGGCACTAATGATAATGACAGCAATAGTACCCATAACAGCTATAACAATAGCTGATGTTAGTGTTCTCATAGGTACTTGCTTAAAGGTTGCAGTAATAGTGATGTCACCCTTAGGGCTTATCCTTAGGCTATCACCAAGAACCTCTATATCCTGATTTCCGTCTATCCCAATCCAGCCGTTAAATTCATAGCCTGGCATAGCTTGTGGAGTCATTACGATCGGAACTTCCTTGAAATATTCACCAGTAAAGCTAGTGTGGTCCTCCACTCCCGGCGTGTTCTCACTAATATTTATTGAATTTAACCTTACAAAGCCAGCTCTGGGATTTTGATTTTCTATGCTTATGTTGACCCTACCGTCAAGTCCAAACCTATCCTCTAGATGCTGCTTCATATAAGCAGGGCGGTCCTTGGCAAAGGTTCGCAAGTCATTCACATTTTCCTGCCATTTATCCACAGACCCACCGTGTAGGGCCCACCTTGCCAGGTGGTCTTCCATTGATGGCATGATTTCATCTGATATCTGGTCTATCTTTCCTGTAACTACATCTGTCTTAAAGGATGTATTCATATAATCGGCAAACCTATTGATAAACTCGTGCCTAAATCCCTCGTTTTCTAATAAAGCGAGAATTATCGTGGCCGGCCATTGGTCACCGCTTGCAGGACTTTCCTTTTGAAGTGCCCATTCTAGCATATTAAAGCTAGTGTCCTCACCTAGGCCAAAGCCCATGTCTGTATCGTAGAGTATAAAGCGCCAGCGGCCATCAAGCTGGTCTACTTTGGCGCCCACAGGCAACTTATCTATATCCCTATCTTCCCCGTCCAAATCTTCAGACTTGTATCTCCAAAGTCTTACATTGTTATGTGGCCAGTCAACATTGTTGTAATATGAATTTATTACGAAGTAATCAAGGTAGTTGTCTATATCCAGCAAGCTATTGAGATAGGCATAGTTTTCCTCCATGGACACATCATGACTTAGGATAAAGTCCAGCATTTCAAAATAGGGCGCTTCATCACCCGCATAACCCTCATCCAGGACGCCATTGTTCTCTAGGACTACGACCTTGTCTGGATTGGCTCCATAATGACTCTCTAGATAAAAGCGGTCAAGCCTTTCCTGTATATAATGAATACCCCAAAACTCTCCGTTTAAAAATACGACTACCGGACGGCTGGCCAGCGTTGCTATGTCCCTATTGGCCACAAGACCCTGCATAAGGCTATCGCGCATCATGGCATGCTCCCAGTCATCTCCTGAGTTTCTTAGCACCAGGCGTTTATACTCACTTATGGGCTCGCCTGTACCTGCCCCTTGTAAATTATCAAAAATATTAAGTGCAAATACATTCTGACTATCATATTCTGACCTGGCATAGAGGCGTAGGCTCTTTTGAGCCTTGGAGCTCGTCCGTCTGCCATGGATCCGAACACCTGCATCTTGTGCTGTCCTTAGCTGACCCATTGAGTCATAATATTCCAGGTGGGCTGGCCTTTCCCAGGCCCTCCCCCTTTGACTATAGTTGGCAGATGAACTACTTCTAGCCATCATACTGGGATTCTTAAGCTGCCAGCTGTTAAAGGTGGCTCCTGGAACATAGATCCCCTTCTCATCATCAAATAGATTATCCGAATCAGTGGTGAGAGCAACGATAGGGAGACCATACCTGTTCTTTATATCGGGGCCTATAAAATACGTGTGTGTAGCTATACTGCTGGGCTCATACCCCTCTTTATATACTCTAGCCCTAACTACTGTAGCTTTTTTTGTCTTGTTAATTTCCATAGATCTTCTAGGTAGTGACGTGTGTATATCTGTATACATATTAGGCTCTTCCGACCTATCCGCTATTGCAATAGGCTCCGCATATATCTGTGAATTCTCATCAGGTTCGCTACCATCTAATGTATAGCGGATAACTGTCTTTACATCCTTTGAGGCTAAGGCCAGTGAAAAGTCCGACCTGTAAAAGCCCCCCTTATGAGAAAATACTGGGGAATCCAAACCATGCCTATAGAGGCCCCCTGCCTCGTTACTCTTTCCAGGTGTTGCAGTTTCGAATATTGTGGCAGTTTCCGCCCCATCCCTACTTGCTCCAAAGGACATATTGACCCCGAGACTTGGGACCTTCAACCTATCCACTTCGATCCCATTGGGATTGGACAAAAATATATTGGCTTTAGAGCTACTTATTTTAAAGTTGGTATGAAGAGCATCCCTTCTGTCTTGCCTGTTCTTGCCAGAGGCCCAGACCAGCAGGTGCCCCCCGCCCCGGATATAGGTGTTATCAGGAAACTCCCACATGGGACTTCCCTTTTCGCTTGATAAAAACCAACCGCCCAAGTCTATACGCTTAGTTCCTGTGTTATATAGCTCTATCCAATCGGGAAAATCGCCATCCTCATCTGAGATTACATAAGTGTTCGATGACATGACTTCATTTATACGAACAGATGCAGAAGGTGACCTATCCTCAGCATTAAAATAGCTTGTATATCCCCAACCAAAGGCCGCACTAACCAATAGTATTATAATGACTATAGGAACGACCTGCCTCATAGACTATTACTCCCCTCTAATCTCACCAGATGCCCCAACTTTAGTATGCGCCAGGGTCTATACCAAACCTCATCGGAAGACCTGTTTGCAAATCCTCCTTGCCTACTCTCCAGCCTTCTGCCCTAATGTCAGGCCTTGAAGTCTCAATACTCTGAGCGTACTTGCTATTTGATTCGGCCTTTAATCCATGTCGCTTTACTATATGGCAGAGCCATTTGGGTTTCTCCATATCGGCCTTGATTTCAAGGACTACCGTATCGTATACATGCTGCTTGAAGAATAAATCCTTTTGAAATAAGGTGTCCGCTGGAGCACTTTTCACATTATGGTCTAGGGTAATCCTGAGGTCATGACCTTCTCTTGATTTGTATCCTTGTCTGTGATACTGGACCACAGTTTTAGGACGCATGCCCTTTAGTATGGTCAGCCGTTCAAAATCTTCCATAACCGGATTCCTAGCCTCAGGCCAATGAAAAGTATTTATAAACTCTTTATATTCATCCATTGACACAAATGCCCCGAACTTCTTCATGACATTACCAAACTTAGTTTTAAACTCCGCAGACAGCCTGGTTTGATCGTTAGGCTGGTCAGTATATGACCTTATCCTCAGCTTTACCCTGCCATAGTCGCCCTGGTCCTTTTCACGGTAGGCCAGGTAATCAAATGAGTCAAAATACAGACTTCTTACAAGGTACCCCTCAGGCTTGCCGGCTATAAGTGTGTACTTGTCCTCCTGCATATAGGGCTTTATTGCATGCATTATCTGATAATACCTTCTGTGGTCTAGCTTGTATTTAGTTTCATATCTCGTTTTTGCCCTCGTAGCTAAATTTCCCATAATATCACTTAGACCGGTAGAGCCAGCTGGGGCGCAAGCAGTGAAACCTTGTTGACATCATCTAACTTATCAATATCCTCTACCAAACCCTTTACAAGGTCACTTTGGGATACGATTAGCTCATATATAATCTCCCACTTGTCATCCTCAATCTGCTTTGTTCTAACACGGGCGTATAGGTCATAGGACTTTAAAACAGCCTCTATCTCATCTGAAGACAGGCTTCCCTGTCCTGTTACTACCAGTACATATTCTCCGTGAATGGGCTTTTTGTACTTGATCAAAAAGAGGACCGTTAATACTAGCGCTATTACAAGTGTGGCAGCGATGGTTATTGTCCAGTTGTATGTCCCACAACCAAGTCCTACACCGATTGCCCAGAATATAAATACCATATCCCTGCTATCCTTAATTGGCGTTCTGAAACGAATAATTGACAATGAACCAACTAGGCCCAAGGACAAGACCAGGTTCCCCTGAATAAAAAACATGACCATAGTCACAATTGGAGCCATAGCTGTTATGGTCGTTAAAAAGGCAGGCTCATAACTCATACTTTTGTGGACTGCCCTGTAGACTATTGCAATAAAGGCAGCCAGAACTACTGAGAAAAAAAGAGAAACTAGCAGATTAAGCATTTCTTGTCCTGGTATCATTAAATAACCTATAATATTATCCCACATTAAAAAAACCCCTCCAGTATTTAGTTGATATTGCATGAAAGAATCTTACTAATAAAAAAAGGCGGTTGGAAGTAAATCCAACCGCTTGCTTTATAACTCACTTTCTTGCCCGAGTTCTAAGCGGTAATTATATCTGTATCACCTTACTTGATATAGTCTGAGTGCACATAACCAGTATTGTTCCCCAGTTTTATCTTGTGCCACCTTCCACTACTGCCCGTAATAGTTACCTTCTTGTTGCGAACCAATGATGACATTATACCATAATTGGTGCCAGGACCTGACCGAACATAGAGTATATGTGCGGTGACTGTCCCAGTCCTACTAGTACTTTCTTTACCCATATTCAAGTAATCAGTATGAACATAGCCATTGATACCCGCCCTACTTATCCTTGCCCACTTGCCGCTGACCTCATGGACCGTGACTTTATTGTTACGGTATATTAGGCCCTTGCGACTGTAGCTAGTACCGGGTCCTGAGCGAACATTTAATGCCGAGGCTGTAACAGTTGCCTCGGTCTTGCTCTCCTGCTGTCCACCGCCTGATTGTCCTGATAGGGTGACATAGTCTGCGCTCACATAGCGCGTGGCACCCTTATGATTTATCTTGTACCAACCTCCGCTATCACCCAATACAGTTAGCTTGGTTCCCTTAGAAACTAGCCCCACGGACCTATGGCTAGTACCTGGACCTGTACGTACATGGAGGGCGGATACATTTACTGTTCCTGTACCCTGACTAATGGTGGAGGGATTTTCAAGCTCTATATAATCAGCACTTACAAATCGCTTCGTACCCTTATACTCTATTTCGTACCAATTGCCCGACTCACCTACTATATTAAGCTTGCTACCTTTTTCGACCATGCCAACAATGTGGTTTTTGGTGCTTGGACCACTACGAACATTAAGTCGACTGGCAGTTACAAAACCAAATCTTTTGTTGTCTGGCGGTAGTGCCGGATCTACTGGTGTTGGCTTTTCAGGCTCTACAGGTGGCTTTGATGGACCTGATGACCCATTCATCTCTACATAGTCCTTGTGCACATAGCCTGTATAGTTGTTTACCTTAACCCTAAACCATTTTCCGGATTCACCTAGTATTTCAACACTGGTATTGTTTTTAAGCTGCAATATAATGGGATAATTTGTACCTGCACCAGTACGTAGGTTCAAGGCTGTAGGTACCTTTACAGTACCCTTTGCAGGTGATGGTGTTGGTGACTCCGGTGTTGGTGCCTTAGTTGGCTTGGGCGTTGGTGCCTTGGTTGGCTTGGGTGTTGGTGCCTTAGTTGGCTTGGGCGTTGGTGCCTTGGTCGGCTCCGGTGTCGGTGCCTTAGTTGGCTCCGGCGTTGGTGCCTTGGTTGGCTCCGGCCTATCATCATCGCCCCGGTCTGAGCCGTCATCGGAGTCCTTGCTATACATTAGGGTCAACTTGGTGCCAGGATAATAAAAATCTAAAATCTGTGTGGAGTTGAGTCCTTCCCTGGCCATCTGCTGGGCACCGTACTGACTCATACCTACGCCGTGGCCAAATCCCCCTCCGTTTAGTACAAAAGCATCTCCCGTATCTTCCAGTGATACTAGGAGGCTGGGTAAATTCAATACACTTCTTGCAGTGTTTTTAGTAAAATTGACTTTCTGTTCTATAGTTTCCATATTGCTGTCTATAATCGCTAGCTTGGCCCCATTTGCCACCTTTGCAACACTCTCATAGCTGGTTCCAGGACCCTTGCGGACATGAAGTGTGGGCGATGCAGTTACCTTCCCTGTCATACTACCATCACTAGCGGGTGTTTCAAAGGACAAGTAACTAGCTGATACGTATCTTTCCTTTCCCTCGTAGCTAACCCTTACCCAGTCAACTCCATTTGCATTTTGCTGTTTCTTTGTCAGGACACTTACCTTAACATAGCCCTTGTCTATCCTACCACTTTCATTTTGAGGCTCAAAGAATATTTCCTTGACCTCTAGTACTTTAATATTTCCGTCTGCAGAGCTATATCCACTGCTGTCTAGAGAGGACTTCATCCGCTGTGTCAGACGATTTGCAAAGCTTGAATCAAGAGGTGCCTTTTTATATGTCCGTGTCCAAGTAGCACGTGCATTGCTACTGTTCCTGATGTCGTAGGGGTCCTCCTTTATAACTGAATAGGGTAGGTCTTGCACAAATATATTCTTGGTTGCCTCTGTCATACCGCCGTTACTTGATGAATAATAGGTTCCGGCGAAGGAATTGCCATACATAAGAGCCAATCCAGCTGTATCATCAACTGCTTTTATACAGTTGCCGTATCTGGAGTCATAGCCCTGATACACCTGACTTGTTTGAGTGTCGTATAAGTCAAAGTAGTTACTTGAACGCCTTGCCCTAGCAGCATAAGTCCTAGCTGCTACAGCCTGAGCCTTCAATGCCTCCAATGGCCAACTATTGGACATTTCAAAGGGAACAACTCCATAAAGATAGGTCTCCATATCAATGTGGTTTACCAGCCTAACACCATTACTTACGATCCTGGCCTCCATATCGCCATAATAATGCCTTATGCCGTATGAAGAGTTTTTGACTGCCAGGCTCCCATCCTTACGTTTAAATGTAAAGGGTGAACTTAGGGTGTGAGATGAACCCCCACCCTGTAAAATTAGTTTGCCATTGTTAACTGTAATAGTGTAATCAATACCGCTTTTGAGATTTATTGATGAATTACCTAGAATGGTATAGCTACCTTCTATGCGCAATCCGACAGAAGATGGGGTCCCCATGGATGATAAGGCAACGCGTATCATGCTATAATCCAGACTGGCTTTAGCGGGCACAACCAATACAAAACTAATCACTATACACAGGCTGATTAAAAGAGCTAGAAGACGTCGCATTTTTAATTACCACCTTGCTATTATTTAGGGACATTGTCCTAGAGCTAAGGACTATCCACCCTATTCTTTTTGTATTCGACATCTATCGCTGTATACCTGCATACTAGGCGAATATTATTAAAAAAGGGCAAAATAAAAAAGACCTATGGAAGGTCCTTCTTATGAGTGATTCTTTAATACGGATTACTCCGGCTTAATAGCACCTGTTGGGCATGCATCCGCACACACTCCGCAATCGATACAAAGATCTGCGTCAATAACGTAAATGTCACCCTCTGAAATAGCATCCACTGGGCACTCCGGTTGGCAAACACCACATGCTATACAATCTTCATTTATAACATAGGCCACTGTAGTCACCTCCTCCATTAACCCCAATAAAACCTAAGATATTGTATCACTTTTTGTCACAAAAGCAAAGTTTCTTTTGGTACAAAATATTGGACTAATGGAAAGTATGATCTTTAATTATTTTTTCAAGGGCCCAACTTTGGGGTCATCAAGAGGTCTACCATCATTGTTATGCTGACGTTTTCTATTAGAAAGGGGCTTGGTTTCACTAAGAAGATACTCATTAATCTCTACCGTGTCGTCCTCTAATATCATCTTGACTCTGACTTTCTGTTTAAGCTTGTTAGTGCCTATGACTGTAGCTTTTCCATCAGGGGTACTAATGTCACTACCGAGCCTAGGCATTAATTTACTTATCTCTTCATAATACTCCTGCTCATATTTAAGGCAGCACATCAACCTGCCGCATAGGCCGGAAATCTTGGCCGGATTAAGCGAAAGACCCTGCTCCTTGGCCATTTTTATTGAAACTGGGTGGAAGTCGCCCATGAAGGTACTGCAGCAAAGTGTCAAGCCACAAGGGCCAAGACCGCCGAGCATTTTCGCCTCGTCTCTAACGCCTATCTGCCTTAGCTCTATCCTGGTCTTGAATACTGAGGCCAAGTCCTTGACCAGCTCTCTAAAATCAATTCTGCCA
>DASRNC010000017.1:0-2988 GCA_035647595.1 Bacillota bacterium
CAACCAAGGTCTGGTCTTGCCGCATATACATATCTATCTCAGCAGAGATGAGACGGGCATCGGTGTCATCAAGGAGAACAACTGCGTTTTGTCCCGATACCCTCGATACCGGCAATGTGAGCGCCGATACCTTTGTAGGCAATATTAATATAATCATCAAAAGAAATAGCCCCAAAACCCTTCTATACATCATCAATTCTCCCAACTAAAAAAAGTATTTATAGTATATATTAGTTTACCATATGTACTTTAAAAGAACAAGAAAATCTATAATATTTGAGGGTTTTTTAAGGGCCTGGGTCGAAGGAAGGCGCATAATACATTATGGTGTATATTGAAATATATGGGTAATATAATGGGAAATAAAGGTACGCAGGGAGGGATAGTAGAATAAACAAGCACATAATGTGGAAAATTCCCAGGATGACCATTAAAGTTTAATAACCGGAGGGCTTAGAATGGATAGACAAATTTATAGTTCGGATAGAAAAACACATGCTAAAATACTGCTTGTATATAGGATTGGGGTCTTATTCTTTGCTTCAATACTAACCTTAGAAAGGTGGCTTAGCGGGTCACTATCTGGTCTAGACCAAAAAATTATCATAGCCTACGGTATATTCCAGCTGATCGTGCCCTTGTTTTATCTTCCAGCCATCTTGAGCAAGGCCTTGCCTATGTTTGCTTTTGCAGATATAGTCACTGCATCTTTGGTTGTCTTTTATACTGGGGGCATTAGTAGTCCATTGGTGGCCTGCTGCTTTATATCTATTTTTGCCCTTCATTTTCTTTGGGGTATAAGGGGCCTTATCCATGGAATGGTCGCCTTATTCTCCTCCCTAGCTGCCATATTTTTTATTGGAGGGATCCAGCTTGAGGCAATATGGTTGGGGGCTGGTGTTTTCAATATCCTGTCCATTGGCCTATTCATTATTACAGCGTATATAATACCGTGTATTGCGGTGAGGAAGTACTATTATCTGACCTACTCAAAAAAAGGTCTTGAAGAACGCCTAGAGGATATGGACGATATAAACACAAGGCTCCTCTTGCTATTTGAGATGATGGGCAGGATGAGCTATGAGGCAGGGCTTAATCAAAACGTGGAAAAAATCCTCCTCGTAGTAAAGGAGGTATTTGCTTCGAAAAGGGCGTGCCTATCTTTGATTGTAAATGGTGAGCTCTATAACTATGGTCAGACGACCCGGGAGGAAAAGGCTGAAATTTATAGCCTAATAGGCGGGTTTAGTAGTAAGGATGAGATAGCCAGTGACCACAAAAATGGTGATTTTGCAGGCAGCGATGATTCGATACTGGTACCAGTGATGAGTGGAACAAAGCTTGACGGAGTCCTCTGCTTATTTGGTCTTGTTGACAAGCGGATCTCTGGCCGTGAAGCTATCCTAATAACGGTGGCTACAAATGCAATCAGCAGCTATATCCACAACCTCGAATACCTAGAGTCTGTTTCATTTCACCGGGACACAAGCGTAAAAATTAGCCAGCTAGATTCGGGAAAGGCTGTTAAAGGGGTGCTTGACAAAAGAATAGTTACACTGAAGTAATCCTGCCTATATGCATTCAGTCTTTTGCACTCTATATTGTTAAGTAAAAAGTTTCTAGTCAATTCTTTTACCTCTAGCTCACTTGCATTAGGTCAATATCTATTCAAGACTTGTCTTTTTAAAGCAAAAGAGCATTAAATGATGGCAAGGGTAGAATACTAGATAAGAATTCACGACTTAATGCAAGGCAAAGCTGAGTAAAAGACTACAAAAACTAGGAGTGATGATAGTTGGAATTTGGCAGGAGAAACCAGATTAACTTGATAAGGCCCCATGGTCAAGGTGGTAGCGGAGAAGGCTCTTACAAGTCAGAGCTAGTGGATGAACGCTATCATGTATATGTTAATGACTCATATGTAGGCGACAAAATCAGTCTTGCTCAGGGTGATGGGGGGCCCTATGCCGTTGGAGACTATTTAAAATCTCGAGGTTTTAATGGCCTGGATATTGTAAATGAGGAAGAGACCATAACGATAAGTACCCAAGACAATGATGAAGCTGCGGATTTAAAACGCCATCTTTCAGTGTATTTAAATATCAGGTGAGAATCCTAAGGTGGCTTCCACAAGTCTTTTTATAAAAAACAGACTGTAGTTACAAGCAGTCTGTTTTTTATTTAATGAACAAAAACACAGGTCAATCCGCCCTAAAATTTGGGCTAAGGGCAGGATATGCCGTGACAGTGGCGAATCTTATGCAGATGAAAAGTATTTTAACAAGGCTAGCAAGAAAATTAAGGGTTTTGTAAGTATGGGTGATTTTAGACAAGGAAGAGGAGGCTAACAATGGATTTTGCAGCTATAAGGGATATGGCTGAAAGGGTCAGGGACAATGTGGGCAGGGTAATAGTCGGAAAAAGGCAGGTAATAGACTTGATGCTGGTTGCCTTGATATCATCTGGACATATCTTGCTTGAGGATGTACCCGGCATGGGCAAGACATTATTAGCTAAAACCCTGTCAAAATCTCTGGATTTGCGTTTTAAACGAGTGCAGTTTACCCCTGATTTGCTTCCAGCTGATATAACAGGACTACATTATTACAATCAAAAGCAGGGGGACTTTACCTTTAGGCAGGGGCCTATTTTCACCAATATTTTGCTTGGAGACGAGATCAACAGGGCTACACCCAGGACCCAATCTAGCCTGCTTGAGTGCATGGAGGAAAGACAAGTAACAATAGATGGGACTACCTTTGGACTAGAGGATCCTTTCATGGTTATAGCTACACAAAACCCTATAGAGATCCGGGGTACCTTCCCACTACCGGAGGCCCAGCTTGATAGGTTTCTGGTAAAGATAGACATGGGTTATCCTGAGTTGGACGAGGGTCTTGAGATACTCAAGAGGTTTAAGGACAAGCAACCCCTTGATACCATTGAAAGGGTTGTAGACCATAAGGAAATTATAGCCGCCCGCAAGAC
>DASRNC010000018.1:0-4197 GCA_035647595.1 Bacillota bacterium
GTGTATATATCGTTAGATATAAAGTTTACTTTAATAATATATAAATGCAAAATACATAGTAAAGGACGTGCTAATGTTGAAAAAAGCGGCCTTGTTAGCAAAAACCATTCAAGAGAATATAGGGCAGGTAATCATAGGAAAGGCAGATCCTATAAGACTTATACTAATTGCCCTATTGGCTAAGGGGCATGTTCTCATCGAGGATGTTCCTGGAGTTGGCAAGACAATGCTTGTCTCCTCCCTAGCAAAATCCCTTAACCTAAGCTTTAAAAGAATACAGTTTACGCCCGATGTGCTTCCGTCTGATATTACTGGTTTCACAATGTACAATGTTAAAACAGGGGACATGGAGTTCAAGCCTGGCATGATACTAAATCAAATAATACTAGCAGATGAGATTAACAGGACCTCACCTAAAACCCAGTCAAGTCTTTTAGAGGTTATGGAGGAGGGCCAGGTAACCGTTGACGGCACTACCTATGAAATACCAGAGCCCTTTATGGTCTTGGCCACTCAAAATCCCATTGAATATATAGGGACCTTTCCCTTACCAGAGGCCCAGCTTGACCGTTTTATGCTCAAGGTCACTATGGGTTACCCCAGCAAGTGGGAGGAAATTCAGATACTATCCCGTTTCCAAACATCCAACCCCCTATCCACACTAGAGTCTGCAGCCACAGCCGAGGATATAGCATACCTGCAACAAATAACTGCCGGCATAAAGGTAGCTGAGCCCATAAAGGAATACATAGCCGATATTGTGTCCTTGACCCGCGACCACAAGGATTTGACCCTGGGTGCCAGCCCCAGGGGTGGCTTAAACCTCATGAGGGCAGCCCAAGGTTTTGCACTACTTGAGGGTAGAGATTATGTTATCCCCGATGATGTACAGAGGATGGTAGGACCGGTGTTGGCTCATCGTATTATTGTAAGACCAGAGGCAAGACTAAAAGAAATGACAGCGGACCGGGTCTTAAAGTCTATTAAAAATACCCTATATGTACCCGTGGTACCATCATGACCCTTATAAGAAGAATCCTTTTTGCCCTTACTAGCCTTTTTATGCTATTTGCTGGTCTCTACTCAGGTGAATACATTTTCTTTATCGGCTTTGGTCTATTGCTCACCATAGTTCTTTACTCAGCCATTACAAATATTTGGGTACTGCTGGATTTTCATTACCTGCACACTGTCACCCCTGCTATAGTTAAAAAAGGTGAAAGAGCAAGACTTACCCTGCAGGTACACAATAATAAGCCCTTTATATATCCCTTTATAAGGCTCTACTACCAAACACCCATATCATACCTAAAGGGAGAAACAGAAGAGGACAGCTTATCCATATTACCCTTTCAGCATGGGGAAATCAGCCACGAATTTGAATGTTCAATCAGGGGTAAGTATCCTTTGGGGATAACAAGGGTAGAGGTTGGAGATATGTTTGGACTTTTTAAATTTAAGATGGATCTTACAAAAAAGGCCTACCACAAGCTCCCAATACTTAATGTATATCCAAGAATAATAAACCTAAACTACCTCCCCATCCCTCAAATATCCCAGGAAGGCCTGCTTAAGGATAGGCTTAAGAAGACAGAGGAAGCTGCCACCATCTCTGATGTACAGCAACACCAATATGGTGATCCTATGAAAAAAATTCATTGGAAGATCTCCTCCAAACTACAGGACCTATATGTGATCAACTACGAAACAACTACCCAGCCCCACACCATGATCTTTATGGATACTAAATCCAGTGATATAGGCGGTTTACAAGGGTATGAGCTTGAGGACCAGCTGGTTGAGACAACAACTGCCCTTGTCAACTATGTACTTGGTAAATGGCTCCCCCTAAAACTAATAGTATATGAAAAGGACAGGCTTGAACTAGAAGGCAGAGACCCCCAAGATTTTCAAAGCTTTTACGGGTATTTAGCCGGGGTCAGCTTTGACAGTCCCTTTTTAATGACTGATATTATGCAAATTGAATCACCCTCCTTCCATAGTAATGGAAGTCTTATATTAGTCGTCAAAAAGCTTGACTATGACTTATTAAACAACCTACTGATACTAAGACAGACAGGTGTTTACCCCATCTTATTTCTTATTCAGCATAGGGCCTACCCCGATAGCAAACAGTCAAGGCTATCAGAGGAGCTCAACCAAAAGGGGATCCCATCCTTTTTAATATATCATGACCAGCGCCTTAATGAAGCTATTGATATAGCAATCTAGACCAAGCCCACCAACTTATCTACTCTTACTTATAGAAAAGCTATGGTGGCAGAATGGAGGACAGCGTGAAAAAAGAAACAATTGCGTCCCTATTTATGGAATGCATTCTTTTGTCCCTTACAGCCGGCAGCCTAAGCGCCGCTTTTCTTACATCCTTAAATATCGAATTCAATCTCCTATATATAGTCCTGTTGACTGCACTAGTTTGTTTAGTGCTCAGATTTGTCCTGCAAAATAAAAGGACCACCCTAGTATTTGTTTCGTTGATCCTCTTTACTGCTATTGCCATAGGATTCTTAACAAACCCTCAAAACTTTATTTCCTCAACCATTAACTATTTCAGCTGGCTCATCTCTTTTGTGGCAGGCAGTGTAGGAATAATCCATAGTTACGCGACCGCTACAGTCTTTATCACGGCTATACTAATAGCTGTCATCTTCCATGTGTTAAACAACAAGCTGCGTCTGTTTATCCTGCCCCTTATACTAGGCATGGGACTCCTATTTACCCTGTGGTACCTAAACAATAAAGAAATTTCATTGTATATATGGCTATTTGCACTTGCCAGTATTATATCCTGGAGTGGGGCCTATCACCGGACCCTGTCAAGGCAATTTCAGCTGCCAGACCGGGGTTTTTGGCAGGCCTGCGTCCTCCCGATAGCCATTTTAATAACATTGACAGCCACAGTGATCACACCTAGTAAGGATGCCAAGAACCTCCAATGGGACTACCTAGTAAATGCCATAAACGATATAGATGATCAACTCTTTGGATACAAGGGAACTAGGAAAACCTTCCGCCTATCTAACGTCGGTTTCTCCTCCTCATCAAACAGGTTAGGAGGGCCAGTCAAGGCAAATGAAGACCTGGCACTAAGGGTATCCTCCCCCCTTCCCCTCCTATTGAGGGCTAGCGTTTTAAACGAGTATACAGGCAGCGCATGGATAGGTTCCATACAAAATACTAGGTATAGGTACACTGATAAAAATACAAGGGTGGATAGGGAATCTACCTATGACCTAGACGAATATATTTGGTACAATGTGGATCACGCAGAAGAGGACAACCCATTTTACCTGCCCATCCAAGCGACCATCACCCATTCAGGTATTGATGCATCCGTATTGTTCCATGCGCAAAACCTTGTAGATGTGAATATGGACAAAGGCAGGGCTGTCCCCTATCACAACACGAGTAGCGAGCTCTTTGCAAACCGGGAAATAAGGGAGGACGAGTCCTATACAATAGTTTCAGCTATCCCTCTTTTATCGGATAACTCAGCCTTAGAAGGCTACCTGCGCACTGCCTCCCCCACCCTGGATTGGACGCAGCCAATAAATGAATACCTTAGTGATGGAGCCTACAATGAAAAGATACAAGACATATACAGGGGCTACACCCAGCTACCGGATACAATCCCCGATAGGGTAGAGCTACTTACACGCCTCATAACAGAAGGCCAACTAACTGCCTATGACAAAATGATTGCCATAAAAGACTATCTGACCAATGGAAATTATGCTTACACTCTGTCACCGCCAGAAACACCCAAGGGCAGAGATTTTGTAGACTATTTTCTTTTTGATCTCAAGGAGGGCTATTGTACCTATTATGCTAGTGCCATGGCTATCATGGGCCGACTGGCAGGAGTCCCCACCCGTTATATAGAAGGATTCTCCATGCCAGCAGAGCCAGCTAACGATGGCCTATATGAGGTCAAAAACATAAACGGCCACGCCTGGGTAGAGGTATATTTCCCCGAGGTGGGCTGGATACCAATGGATCCGACACCAGGTTCACGAGTAGGTATAGCCCCTCCTACACAGCAGCTACCCCAATCCGACCGGTATTGGGAGGAGTATTATAGGCGGCTTAATGAGCAAATGAGACAAGAGCACCAGCAAGGTCCACAGGACAGGGATCAGAGCCCTAAGATGGACCAAGAACTCCTGCGTCAAGGAC
>DASRNC010000019.1:0-12395 GCA_035647595.1 Bacillota bacterium
GGATAGGAATCTCCTCATATATCTGCCCAGCCTCTGAGTTGGACGTTATAACCATTTTTTGATCCTTTATATTAAGCTTTAATAAGTTGTTTTTTCCCTCTCTTGCTATCAAGGAAGCCCTCTCTATACTTGCTAATAGAATATCACTATCTACCTTTACACGTAATTTGTAGTCAGTAGGTATGATTTGTTGGTAATTTATGTACTCCCCTTCTAATACTCGCGAAATAACTATGGTTTCTCCCAGGTCAAATAATACGTGTTTGTCTGTAACCATAATAGTAATATCTATATTGTCGTCATTTATTATCTTTGCTATCTCTATTAAAGATTTTCCTGGTATAACAACAGACTTTTCTTTTTGTGCTATATCTATTTTCCCCCTACGGAGGGCCAACCTATATCCGTCAAGGCAGATTATATTTAAGGTATTATCTCGTACCTCTAGAAGGGCTCCTGTTAAAATAGGTCTTGATTCATCTATTGCTACAGCAAAAACTGTTTGTTTAATCATCTCTAAAAGCATTTTTTGATTGACCTGCAAGGTTTGCCCCTCATCTACAATAGGTAATGCTGGAAACTCCTCCGGATCTAATCCTTGGATAGTAACCACAGAATTAAGGCAAGTAATTTTAACCGTGTAGTTTTCTAAAACCTCTATTTCCATTTCTGCGTTAGGCAGTTTTCTTACAATTTCTGATAATAGTCTTGTTGGAACAACTACCCTACCAGTCTTTAGTATTTCTGCATTCATATGACTTTCGATACCTAGTTCTAAATTGGTCCCGGTTAATACTAAGTGGTCATCCCTAGCCTCTATTAAAATTCCTTGTAAAACTGGTAATGTGGAATTAGCTGACGACGCTTTTTGTACCGTTAGTATTGAATTTAGGAAATTATTTTGATTACAATTGATTTTCATGGAATACCTCCTTATGTATCTGAATATATTAATAAGATAGTAGTAATAGTAGTAGGGCCTGTTGAAATGTGAATTCGCTTATAAAAGTAGATATCAAGGCCTTTCCTACTGTGGATTAAGTGGGGATAAGGCTGTTACTATATTAAAAAGATGTCCACAGCCTATTACTAGCTTTCATTTATTCGTTTTATTAAGTTATTTATATTCTTTTTAACCTGGGGGTCTGACTTTATCTCTTTTGCAATTTTGTCGCATGCATGAATAACGGTAGTATGGTCACGACCACCAAAAAGATCTCCAATTTTAGGTAGGGATAATTCAGTCATATCTCTGCACAGGTACATTGCAATTTGTCTAGGGTATGAAATAGGCCGATTCCTTTTCTTTGACTTTAAGTCCTCAACCTTTAATTGATGAGCATCGGCAACTACCTTCTGGATATGCTCTGGTGTTATCTTCCTTTGTCTATGGTTAGATATTATATCCTTTAATGCCTCTTCGGCTATGGATAAGTCCAAGGCGTTGCTAGTCAAGGCTGAGTATGCCATTACTCTTGTAAGGGCTCCCTCTAGCTCCCTAATATTGGATTCTATTCTTTTTGCGATAAAGGCCAAAATTTCATCATCTACTTCTATATTATCAATGACAGCCTTTTTTCTAAGTATAGCAATCCTTGTTTCTATATCAGGCGGCTGGATATCAGCTATAAGTCCCCATTCAAACCTAGATCTTAGCCGATCTTCTAAAGTGGGTATTTCCTTTGGAGGCCTATCACTTGAGATGATTATCTGTTTGTTAGCCTCATAAAGTGCATTAAAGGTGTGGAAAAATTCCTCCTGGGTACTTTCCTTGCCTGCGATAAACTGAATATCGTCCACCAGCAAAATATCTACATTCCGGTAGCGGTTGCGAAATTCAATATTCTTATTTGTTTGAATAGAGTTTATGAGCTCATTTGTAAATTTCTCAGAGGAGCAATATAATACTTTTACCTTTGAGTTCTGAGAAAGAACATAGTGGCCAATGGCGTGCATAAGGTGAGTCTTGCCTAGACCTACACCACCGTAAATAAAGAGTGGATTGTATGCAGCGGCAGGTGCTTCAGCTACTGCTAGTGAGGCTGCATGAGCAAACCTATTGCTGTTGCCTATTACAAATGTATCAAAGGTATATTTAGGGTTGAGCATACCAAAGAGGTTATTTTTCTCAACCTCACTTTTTTCAAGTTTGTCCATGTATTTGTCTGCTTCATTTGATAAAACAAAAGTTATGTAATGTACCTTTGATGTAGTCTGCTTGACGGCACTAGATATGAGGCCTGTATATCTACCCTCTAAAATACTTTTTGTAAATTCATTTGGTACGCATAAATATAGTTGATCACCCTTAATTGAAACTGGCTCTATGGCTTTTATCCATGTGTCATAGCTAACGTCGGTGATTTCATTTTTAATCATCTGTAATGTTTTTTGCCACAATTCATTTAAGTTGCTGTTCATTAGAACCTCCTGTAAAAGAATAAATAAAGTATAAAAACAATTAAAGACACAAGTTATGTATTTGCGATAATATTGCATGTCTTATATATAAAAGCATACTTAAGACTGCTGTATTTATTAAATTGGGATAAAATCCACCTATACTTGGTAAACTCTATACACAAGCAAGAAATAAGAAATTAACATAATTAACATGGCTGGAAACCTGTAGTCCGCAAGAAAAAAGTCGAAAAATAGCTAAGTTATGCACATACTTATCCACAATTGTTAATAAGTCAAGGTGAAAGTACTACTACTATTATAGTGTAGAAGTTATCAACAGTAAAGCGATATTTCAAAATATCTGTGGATAAATTAACTAGGCGACTATTTGATTTTCTTGACATGCTTACATAATATGATTATAATACAAAGGTAGCATAATGCCAGTTTGTACTCTGTTTATCAGTGAGGATTATGTTGATTATTTAATATAATTTGAAAGGGGGCTGTGACATGCGTAGGACTTACCAGCCTAAGAAAAGGCAAAGAAAAAAAGTACACGGATTTAGGAAGAGAATGAGCACAAAAAACGGCAGAGCAGTGCTTAAAAGAAGAAGACTAAAAAGTAGAAGGAAGCTGACAGCATAAGGCCGCTAGTAGAGTGGCCTTTTCTACCATAGTGGGTCTTTTATTGACTATATGGAGGAATAAAGGTTGGAGAAAAGACATCGGTTGAGGAAAAATAAAGATTTCAAATACACATACAAAAGAGGAAGGAAACTCGGTCATCCTCTCTTTGTACTGGTTTATAGGCGCACCAATAATTCCTCATTAAGGATCGGTTTCTCCATAACTAAGAAATTTGGGCCAGCTGTTAAGAGAAATAGGATAAAAAGACAATTACGAGAGATTGTATCGGCTGACATTGAAAATATAAGGCATGGACATGATATTATATTTTCGCTAAGGAAGGGCGCTGGGGAGTCAACATTTGAGGAACTGGAAAGCGCAGTAAGCAATTTGCTTAAAAGGGCAAAGCTTTATAAAAAGGGAGTATCCTAAGATTTGAAAAACTTATTAATGTTTTTAATCAGGACATATAAGAAGCATATATCTCCGCACCTGCCTGCAAGCTGTAGGTTTTTCCCTTCATGTTCAGAGTATTCCTTGCAGGCAATCAGCAAATATGGGTCGGCTAAGGGTGTAGCCTTATCCGTCAAAAGGCTGATTAAGTGTAATCCCTTTAACCCGGGTGGCTATGACCCTTTGAACTAAGAAGCCACTTATTGAGAGGATAGGGTCTAATTTTAATATTTGAGAAAAGCGGGGGTATTACCTGATGAATATACCAACTTTAATAACGCTAATTGCACAGGAGGCAGAAAAAACGGGATTGTGGGCCTCTTTTGTTAACCTATTAAGAAGTTTGATAGATGGATTAAACACCTTGACCTCTAAAATACCAGAACCCTTTGGGGGCTATGGTCTGGCTATTATACTCTTTACTATACTTTTCAGGGCTGCTCTGTTGCCACTGGATTTAAAGTCGAAGAGATCGACCAAGAAAATGGGTGAGCTACAGCCTGAGATAGAAAAAATAAATCAAAAGTATAAGAACGACTCAGAAAAGAGAAGCCAAAAGACAATGGCGCTTTATCAAAAGCATAAAATAAACCCATTAGGTGGTTGTCTCCCAATGCTAATGACACTACCTTTGATGTTTGCCATGTTTGCGGCATTGCGTGCAATATCTGATGCTGCTATAGCAGATCAACTACAGGAGAGCTTTTTATGGATGAGAAATGTATGGAGTCCAGATTCGCCCTTTAAAAATATAGCTAACGAAGCTATTCCTATGTTCGGAGAGAACTACAATGGCCTATTCATCCTACCCATATTGGCAGGCGTGACATCATATTTGCATATGAAGATGTCACAGCCCAAAGGTGGCAACCAACAAATGAAGGGCTTTTCTGTAATAATGCCATTTATGTCTGTATGGTTTTGCTCAATGTATACAGCATCCTTTGCAGTATACTGGGTCACAGCAAATTTATTTCAAATGGGACAGCATATAGTCATGGAGAAGCTTAACCCACCGATTAAGGAAGGTGAGAATCAATGAAGTATGTGATTACAACAGGAAGAACTATTGAAGATGCTGTATTATCAGCAGCTATCCAGCTAGCAGTTCAAAGGGACAAATTGAATATAGAAATACTAGAGGAACCTGTAAAAGGTCTATTTGGTATATTTGGTGGCACCGATGCCAAGATTAAGGCCAGTGTCCAACAAAAATCAGCAGACCTAGCAAAGGGTTTTTTATCAGACCTACTAGATAAAATGGGTATAGAGGGCAAGTTAGATGTAACAGAGGCAGATAATGTTATATCATTAAATGTGAGTGGCCCGAAGATGGGTGTATTGATAGGGCATAGGGGAGATACACTAGATGCTGTACAGTATCTAACAAGCTTAATTGTAAACCGCGATAGTGATAAGTATAAAAGGATATTTATCGATACTGAAAACTACCGGAGCAAGCGTGAGGAGACACTAAAAAAACTAGCAAGGCGGTTGGCAACCAAGGTTCATAAGAGCGGCAGAAAGTTTACACTGGAGCCCATGAATCCCTTCGAAAGAAGAATAATACATTCAACCCTACAAAATGATTCAAACGTAACCACCCATAGTGAGGGAAGCGAACCTTACAGGAAAGTAGTAATAACAGTAAAATAGCTAGCAAATAACCCAGTAGAAATGCTGGGTTTACTTTTACTTAAGCCACATTAAAAGTATAGTGGAGAGTAAAGGAGCCAGCTATACATATTATAAGAAAAGATAAACTCCAACAAAGCAGGTGAAATAGGTGAAATCTGATACCATTACAGCCCTTGCGACACCACCTGGTCAAGGCGGAATAGCCATCATAAGAATTAGTGGTAGCAAAGCGTATGAAATTGCAGGGGACCTGTATGTAAACAAAAGAAAAGAAAAGGTCAGGGACTTCAAGGATAGGTATTTCAATTACGGCTATATATTAGATACTGATGGAAGCATTATCGACGAGGTTTTCACTGTCTTTATGAAGGGTCCGAGAACCTATACTGCTGAGGATGTAGTGGAGATTCACTGTCATGGAGGAATGGTTCCAGTTAGAAAGATAACTGAAATTATTATAGCCTTTGGAGCCAGATTGGCAGAGCCCGGAGAGTTTACAAAAAGAGCATTTTTAAGGGGACGTATAGACCTGTCCCAAGCAGAAGCAGTAATGGACCTTATATCAGCAAGAACAGAAGAAGCAGCAAAATCATCATTAAACCAGATGCAGGGCAGCTTAACTTCAAAAATAGGGAGCCTCAGACAAGAGCTCTTGACCTTGCTTGCTCATATAGAAGTCACGGTTGATTATCCCGAGGAGGATATCGAGGATGTCTTTATTGAGGAAATAAAGACGACCCTCAACAATGCTAGAGAAGAGGCCAATAAACTCCTAGAGTCAGCCGACCAGGGACGGTTGATACGGGAAGGTATTAAGACTGTGATTATTGGTAGGCCTAATGTAGGTAAGTCCTCCCTACTCAATGCGCTTTTAAAGGACAATAGGGCGATAGTAACGGATGTCCCAGGAACAACAAGAGATGTAATTGAGGAGCAAATCAATATCAGAGGGGTATTAGTTAATATAATTGATACAGCTGGTATTAGAGAAACATTAGATCTGGTTGAAAAAATAGGGGTAGAAAGATCCCGGGAAATGATAGTGGGCGCAGACCTCATCCTACTCATACTAGATGCATCAGACCAGCTTAGTGAAGATGATAAAAGAATAATAGAATGGTTGGGAGATAGGCGGGTCCTGGTACTGCTCAATAAAACCGACCGGCCACTAGATATAGACGAGGGTCAAGTAAGAAGGCTCACCCCTGCAGAAACAATAAAGACCTCTATGGTAGATGGGACAGGCCTTGAGGAGATAGAAGATTATATTTATAATATGGTACACTCAGGCAAATTGACTCCTGCAGATCAAGTCTTGATAACCAATACAAGACACAAGGAAGCACTTTTAAGGGCAGGTAGGTATCTCAAGGAGGCCTTAGGAGCCCTCGAAGCCTCTATACCCTTGGATATGGTTACAATAGATATAAGAGAAGTGCTGGATGCTTTAGGAAAAATAACAGGAGAAAGCTTGACAGAAGGCCTGATAGACACAATATTCGCTGACTTTTGTCTGGGAAAGTAGGATCATATATGAAGTTCAAGGCTGCTAGTTACGATATAATCATAGTAGGGGGCGGACATGCAGGCTGCGAAGCTGCCCTTGCAGCTGCCAGGATGGGACATGAGACTTTACTTATAGCTATGAGCTTAGATTCGATAGCGCTGTTGGCATGTAATCCTGCCATAGGTGGAACTTCTAAGGGACATCTTGTAAGGGAGATAGATGCCCTTGGCGGTGAAATGGGTATTAATACTGACAAGACATACATCCAAATCAGGATGCTCAATACGGGGAAGGGGCCAGCAGTACATTCACTGAGGGCTCAAGCCGACAAGCATAAGTACCATATGAGTATGAAGGAGACCTTGGAAAATCAGGACCACCTGACCATAAGAGAAGGCGAAGTCGAAAGGGTATTAACCAAAAATGCTATAGTATCTGGTGTAAAATTGAGCACAGGAGAGGAGTACTCCTGCCGTGCAGCTATAATTGCTGCGGGAGTATATTTAAAGAGCAGAATCATTATAGGTGAATACTCAAAAGAAAGCGGTCCAAATGGATTGTTCCCTGCCAACAACCTATCCGAAAACCTTAAAGACCTTGGTTTTCCCTTGCAAAGGTTTAAAACAGGTACTCCTGCAAGGGTGGACAAGCGGTCAATTGATTTTTCAAGGATGACAGCACTGGACGGAGACGATACAACACCCCCCTTTTCCTTTATAAATCAAACAATAGAAAGGGACCAGGTCCCCTGCTACCTTACATATACAAATGAAATAACCCATGAGATAATCAAAGAAAACCTCCATAGGTCGCCCATGTATGCGGGTGGGATAGAGGGTACCGGCACCAGATACTGTCCCTCTATAGAGGATAAAATCGTTAGGTTCCGTGAAAAAAACAGACACCAGGTCTTTGTAGAGCCAGAGGGGCTTAGGACAAATGAGATGTATGTACAGGGCATGTCAACTAGTCTGCCTATGGATGTACAGCAATCAATGTATAGGACAATAGCTGGGTTTGAAAATGTCGTTATCATGCGCCCTGCATATGCAATAGAATATGACTGCATATATCCTGAACAGTTAAAGCTAACACTTGAAGCAAGGGATATTGGAGGACTCTTTTTTGCTGGACAGATAAATGGTAGCTCAGGCTATGAAGAAGCGGCCGGACAGGGCCTAATAGCTGGGATAAATGCGGTAAAATATGTACAGATGGAGGATCCCCTTATACTTGATAGGTCTCAGGCTTATATAGGTGTACTGATTGATGACCTTGTGACAAAGGGTACAAATGAACCCTATAGGATGATGACGTCCAGGGCTGAATATAGGCTGCTACTTAGGCAGGACAACGCGGATTTAAGGCTTACAGAAATAGGTCATAGGGTTGGGCTAGCTGATAAGCAACGCTACGACAGGATGATGAAAAGGGCAGAGGCTGTAGACAGGGAGATAAAGCGACTAAAGCAGGCAATACTAGCTCCCACCGAGGAGGTCAATAAAATTCTCTTTGATAGGGGGACAGCAAGCCTAAAGAGCGGCATTTCACTCCATGACCTGCTAAAGCGCCCTGAGTTAACTATTAAAGACATCCAATCCTTGGACAAGCAGGCTAGCACAGACTTACCCCTTGATGTACTTGAACAGGTGGGGATAAACACCAAATATGAAGGCTATATAAACAAACAGTTAAAGCAGGCTGAACAGTTTAAAAAAATGGAGCGTAGGCTAATCCCAGAAGGTTTGGATTATGGCAATATAAGTGGCTTGCGGCTTGAAGCAAGGCAAAAGCTTGGAGACCAAAGACCCGTTTCCATAGGCCAAGCATCTAGGATTTCAGGAGTATCGCCGTCTGACATATCAGTCCTAATGATTTACATAGAAAAGCTGAGAAGGGAGCATAAGGGTGAATAATTATATGTCCTTGATGACCATTGGTTGTGAGCAACTTGGCCTTGACCTAAGCGAAGAACAAAAGAGGCAGTTTGATAAGTACCTGCAGCTATTGTTAGAATGGAATGAAAAATTCAACTTAACAGCCATAAGGGAGCCAGATAAAATTGTGGTCAATCATTTCCTAGACTCTCTTTCCGTCTTACAGGCTGGATTGATAAAGGATGGTATGTCCTTACTAGATATTGGTACAGGAGCAGGCTTTCCTGCGATTCCCCTAAAGATAGCTATGCCCACACTAGATATCACCTTGGTGGATTCTGTAAATAAAAAGGTGGTATTTTTAAATGAGCTAATAAAAGTCCTAGGTCTTAAAGATACAATAGCCTTACATGGCAGGGCAGAGGACCTGGCTAGAAGAAGCGATATGCGCCAATCCTATGATATAGTAGTAGCAAGGGCCGTTGCCCAGCTAAGGATCTTGCTTGAATATACTATACCCTTTGTAAGGGCTGGGGGTTTTTCCATCTACAATAAGGGGCCAGGAGTCGAGGCGGAGCTTGAGGATTCACAAGGGGCAGCCAATATACTAGGTGGAGGTGAGCCTAGGCATATAGAGGCCTTTGTCCCATTCTCTGATAGGACGCATAATCTAGTGATTATAGAAAAGGCTAGGCAGACGCCAAATAAATATCCAAGGTCGCCTGGGCAGCCCAAAAAGTCCCCCCTATAAACAATAAGCGAATAAGGTAGAAGCAGATACTTTAATGGTACATAATAGGTTATAAGGTCGAAACATAGAGGAAACAGACGATACAACGAGGTATATTTATGTAGAATAAGGTAAAACGATAATAAGAGGTAAAATGCAGGAATTCGCAGGCAAACGTTGAATGTTAGTAGGTGGAGGGGATACTATGATGAAGCTGATTAAAAGTCCTAGTAAAGGGAGACCATCTGAACTAGTCAATAGAAAAGTAGAAAATATTCATGTAAATATGGTAAAGCCAAATCCTTATCAGCCGCGTAAAAACTTTTCAATTGAGGGGTTAAATGAGCTAGCAAGATCCATAGAGGAATACGGGGTTATACAACCGATTAGCGTACGAAGGACAAGCAATGGTGGATATGAGCTTATAGCTGGCGAGAGGCGACTTAGGGCATGCAAGATTAATGAAATGGAATACATACCAGCCATAATTATGGATAGCCTGGAACAGGACTCGGCCATGATAGCCCTAATAGAAAATCTACAGCGGGAAGACCTCCATTATATGGAGGAGGCTAAGGGATATGCCAGCCTAATAAATGATCACAGGATGACACAGGAGCAATTGGCAACCAAGCTGGGTAAGAGCCAATCGACAATCGCGAACAAGCTACGTATCCTTAGGTTGTCTGATGATGTAAAGGATATGTTAATAAGGGAAGGCCTAACTGAAAGACATGCGAGGGCACTGCTTAAACTACCTGATGTAGACCTGCAAATGAAGGTTGCTGACAGGGTTGTAGAGAATAGCTTAAATGTAAGAGAGACTGAAGCACTTATAGAAAAGTATATAAACACAATACAGCAAAAGCAGAGCCAAGAAAAGACAGGCCACAGGCAAAAACGACTTTTTAAAAGGTCAAAGGATTTAAGAGTATTTATAAATACCATTCATAATGCTGTGAAAATGATGAAGGATTACGGGGTCACGGCCAAATACACCCAAGTAGACATGGGAGACAAGATCGAAATAAAGGTAACAATTCCAAAAGGCTGAGATGCCTTTTTTTTATGCCTTTATAGGATACTCATATTAAATTTGATAACCTAGTACAGGCTTAGCAAAAATAAGAACCTACAGTTTTCCTGTAAGAAGAAGAAAACCGATTAATATAAAGCCTACTCCAGAGGCAGTCTGTATATAGCTGGCGGGTATATATTTAACTAATATGGAGCCTGCAAGTACACCTATAAAAGAAGATGTCATGAGAGCTATGGATGATCCTAAGAAAACCTTCCATATAGACCCGGTTTTAGTCGCCATAAGCATAGTGGCAAGCTGTGTTTTATCACCGAGCTCCGCCAAGAACACTAAACAAAATGTAGTTATTAATACCTTCATTGGGCACCTCACTATACTTGTTATAGTCAAATATACTATATAAGACTAAAAAATATGACATAGCTCTTCCAACTAGCAAGAATTTCATCTATAATGAAAATAACAAGAAGTGAAGGAGTGCTAATTCATGTCCAGAATAATTGCTATTGCCAATCAAAAGGGCGGGGTAGGAAAAACCACTACCAACGTCAATTTGAGCGCTTGTCTGGCTGTTGCAGGAAAAAGAGTCTTGACTATAGACATAGATCCACAGGGTAACACTACTAGTGGCCTTGGTATAAATAAAAACGAGGTAGACAAATCAATTTATGATGTAATAATAAACGAAGTGGACGCTAATGATGCAATAATACACACAGAGATAGATAATTTGGATATTATAGTGTCTAACATCCAATTAGCTGGAGCAGAAATAGAGCTAGTTTCTATGATTTCCAGAGAGACCATATTGAAAAAAGCCCTAAGCCAAGTTAAGGACAAGTATGATTATATTTTGATAGACTGTCCACCGTCCCTTGGACTTATAACAGTAAACGCTCTAACAGCAGCTGACAGGCTTTTAGTTCCGATCCAATGTGAGTATTACGCCCTAGAAGGATTAGCCCAGCTTATGAATACCGTTAATCTTGTTCAAAAGCACTTAAATCCTGACCTTGAGATAGAAGGAGTAGTTTTGACCATGTTTGATGCAAGGACAAACCTTGCCATAGAGGTAGTCCAGGAGGTCAAAAAATACTTTAGGAATAAAGTATATACCACAATAATACCTAGAAATGTTAGGCTTGGCGAAGCTCCTAGCCATGGGCTCCCCATAATTATGTATGATCCTAAAAGCACTGGAGCAGAGGCCTATATAGACCTTGCAGAAGAAATAATGGACAATGAACTGGAGGAAGAAGAATGAAAAAGGGATTAGGAAGGGGCCTAGATGCCCTTTTTGACGGCTATGCCAATGACGGTGCCAGGGGCGAAGGAAAAAGAGATATTAGTGAAATTAATATAATAGATATAGACCCCAACCCACACCAGCCAAGGAAAAGATTTAGTGAAGATAAAATAGATGAACTATCTAAATCAATAAAACATCATGGTGTAGTCCAACCAATAGCGCTAAAAAAACAAGGAAATAGATATATTATTGTAGCAGGTGAAAGACGGTGGCGGGCAGCCAGAGAAGCAGGCCTGACAACCATACCAGCTGTGATTATGGATTTGACGGACAAGGAAGTAATTGAAATAGCCCTGGTGGAGAACCTGCAAAGAGAAAACTTAAATCCAATTGAAGAGGCTGAAGGGATTAAAATGTTGATTGACCAATACAAGCTAACCCAGGAGGAGGTAGCGACCAGGCTTGGACGAAGCAGGCCAGCTATAGCCAACTCCCTAAGATTATTAAACTTAACAGAGACCCTTAAGAACCATCTAATACAAGAGAGTCTGACACCAGGGCACGCAAGAGCCCTCCTAGGGATCGCTGACCTGGAGCTTAGGGAAAAGCTTGCAGCCACTATTATCGAAAAGGACATGAATGTAAGGGATACAGAACGGCTAATCAAAAAAATGGTTGGCTCAACCGGAAAAAAAGATAGTAAGATCCCTGAAAAGCCCATATACTTAACTGAAATAGAAATGAATCTAGAAGAAGCTCTAGGAACAAGAGTCATAATAAAGCCGGGCAAGAAGAAGGGAATAATAGAAATAGAGTACTATAATGACGATGACTTAGAGAGGATAATGGAAAAAGTATATATGAAAGAT
>DASRNC010000020.1:0-3625 GCA_035647595.1 Bacillota bacterium
CTTATAATTAGGTATATTATCGAAGTTGAGTTTTTCCAACCTGTCTTCATTTATAAGTCTTTCTATCATATAGTCTGACGGGAATAAAATATCATAATCAGCACCACCGGACACTACCTTTGCGTACATATCTTCATTTGATTGAAAGGTATCATATATAACCCTAATACCGTATTCCTCTTCAAATGCTTCATATACTGACTCATCGATATAGTCTCCCCAGTTGAATACCTTGAGCGTTGGCCTGCTCTCCCCACAGGCTGTCAGGCTAAATATGGTGGCTAGAATTACTAACAAAAACACTACTTTGCCGTATATTTTCATTTTTTGATCTCCCTTCATTCCCGTCCTTGGACGTTCTTATATTTACTATAATTAACAAGAGTAGTACAGCTAAAAACATTAGAGTTGACAAGGCGTTTAGCTTTGGACTTATTCCCCTCCTGGCCATAGACTCTATAGTTATTGATAGGTTTGTCACTCCATTTCCTGTGGTGAAAAAGCTAATGACAAAATCATCTAAGGACAGGGTCAGTGCCAGCAGAAATCCCGTTATCACACCTGGCATAATCTCGGGCATTATTACCTTTTTAAAGGCATAAAAGGGTGTTGCGCCTAAATCAAGTGCTGCCTCATACAGGTGCTTGTTCATCTGCTTTAGCTTTGGCATTATAGACAATATCACATAGGGTATATTAAAGGTGATATGGGCCAGCAACAATGATATAAATCCTAGGGGCAGTTTAATTGACGCAAATAGTAACATCAAGGCGATACCCGTGACGATATCAGGGTTTAATATAGGTAGGTAGTTCACATTGACCATTATATCCCTTTTAACCCTTTTCATATTGAAGATCCCTATTGATGCCGCAATGCCTACGAGTGTAGCTATCAAAGAGGCAAGTATTGCGATGGCCACAGTATAGTAAAGGGCATTCATAATCTGTCTGTCCTGAAAGAGCTCAACATACCACCTAAGTGTAAAGCCACCCCAGGCCCCCCTGGACCTTGAGTCGTTAAAGGAATAAATAACCAGTATCACAATGGGGGCATAGAGAAAGGTGAATATCAAGTAAACATATGACCTTTTCAAAAAACGCATCACAATAAGCCACCTCCCCCATATTCGCGCTCATATTTTGACATAACCCCCATGCTAAGTAATATAATCAGCATGAGTATTATTGAGAGTGCTGACCCAAAGCCCCAGTCTCCTGAGGACAAAAACTGCCTCTCTATTAGGTTTCCTATTAACATAAACTGCGCCCCGCCCAATAGTCTTGAGATAACAAAGGTGGTGACAGCAGGCATAAATACCATGGTTATGCCAGAGAGTACACCGGGCAGGCTTAGGGGCAAGATAACGCGTTTGAAAACAGTAAGCTCATTGCTCCCAAGGTCCTGGGCTGCCTCTACCAGGCTATCGTCTAGTCTGGAGACTACCGAGTATATGGGCAGGATCATAAAGGGTAGAAAATTATATACCATACCCAGCACTACTGCACTTTCCGTATACAAAATATTGAGGTTGGGCAGTGAAAGGGCACTCAAAATCGAGTTTAAAGGTCCGTTTCTCTCAAGTAGCGTCATCCATGAATATGTTCTCAAAAGAAAATTCATCCACATGGGTATGACAGTCAGCATTACAATTACATTTTTACGTTTAAAAGACTTGCCCGCCAGGACCAATGCAAAGGGATATCCTAGCAAAAGGCAAATTATTGTTGAGTAAAGGGCTAACAATACTGACCGTACTAGGACATCTATATAAATTGGATCTAGAAACTTTTGAAAATGCCTGGTAGTAAAGCTTATGCCCTCACTAGTGGTTTCTGTAACACTAAAAAATAATATGAGGAAAAGGGGTACTACTATAAATATGACCATCCATACCGCATAGGGATAGGCTATCCATTGCCGCTTCATTCGACCAGCCCCTTTTTCATGATATGAATATTAAAAGGGTCTATGCCCAAGCCCACAATTGCGCCCTTTTCTGCCATTAAAGTGCTGTGAACCATCATTTCAGCGTCCCCAGCCACTACGCCTTCTATCATCATCTCATAATGGACACCCTTAAAGGTAGTTGATTTGACCCGGCCCCTTATCATACCGTCCTCTGCCTTTGTTATCTTGATATCCTCTGGCCGTATTACAACATCCACAGATTCATTTTCGGTAAAGCCCTTGTCAACACAATCAAAAAGCCTGCCAAGAAAGGTAACCTTGTAGTCATTATGCATTATCCCGTCAACTATATTACTCTCCCCTATAAAGTTTGCTACAAAGGCGTTTTCAGGCTCATTATATATGTCCTGGGGGGTCCCTATTTGCTGTATGAGGCCCTTGTTCATTACGACTATAGTATCCGACATAGTCAAGGCCTCCTCCTGGTCATGGGTCACATAAACGAAGGTAATGCCGAGCTTTTGTTGGATGTTTTTAAGTTCTAATTGCATTCCCTTGCGCAGCTTTAAATCCAGTGCACCAAGGGGCTCATCCAAAAGCAGGATCTCAGGTTCATTTACCAGGGCCCTTGCGATTGCTACTCTTTGCTGCTGGCCACCGCTAAGAGTTTTTACGGATCTTTTGCCAAAGGTCTCTAGGTCTACAAGCTTTAACATATACATGACCTTTTCCTCAATGGCTAATTTACTTAGCTTTTTTATCTTCAGCCCAAAGGCTATGTTATCAAATACGTCCATATGGGGGAACAAAGCATACCTTTGGAAGACAGTATTTACCTTGCGCTTGTATGCTGGCAGGTGGTTGATGTTTTTATCCTCAAAGAACAAGTCCCCCTGGTCCGCCTCTTCAAAGCCACCAATAATCCGTAGGGTCGTAGTCTTGCCACACCCACTCGGTCCTAGCAGGGTTACAAATTCATTTTTGCGTATAGTTAGGTTTATGCTTCTAAGGGCAGATGTACCGTCAAATGACTTTGAAATATTGTCCAGTTTCAAAATAGGTTCATTGGTCAATTAATACTCTCCTTTCATAAAGGGTACTAAAAACTAGGTGGAGTCGTAACCCATAGCAGCTTTGCCTTTGACTTGCCAGCGTTTTTAATGTAGTGGGTTTCTAGGGGTTCAAAGTAGAAAGCCTCATTTTTTTTCACCCTGTAGGTTTTCCTGCCCAAGTGCAAAGTGACAGAGCCAGACAGAACATAACCAAACTCCTCACCGTCGTGGGGGTCCTCCACCTTGGAGACTCCTCCTGCCATAAGCTCAATTATTATAGGCTCCATCTTATTCTTTTGAGCATTCGGTACTATCCAGTGAATCTTGTGATTTAGGTCCTCGTTTTCATAGGTGAACAAGTCCTCACCCTTAAATACTATTTTCTCCTCGACTTGTTCATTGAAAAAATCTTTAATATTGGTGCCCAGCGCCTCTAATATATCCATAAGGGTAGCTATTGACGGAGATGTAAGGTCCCTCTCCACTTGGGAGATAAAACCTTTAGATAGCTCACTCCTGTCCGCTAGCTCCTGCTGGGTCAAACCATTGTAAATGCGCAATTCTTTGATCTTTCTGCCAATATCCATGGCACACATCCCTACCCCTTATTGTTAAACTATTTGTTTATATATACTAAACAAGCACATATATTAATATCATAT
>DASRNC010000021.1:0-4629 GCA_035647595.1 Bacillota bacterium
TCCAAATACAGCATCTGCTAGCCTGTCTTTGATTGTCTCAATCATAGGATATATCATTTCTTTAGCCTCATCTTCAGAAGAAGCCTTTGCCGTTATTCTTAATGTAACCCCTGCCTGTTCAACTAATGAAGCAATTGTAGGGTTTTTTTGATTTATGAATAAATCCCTCAATTTGTCTTCAACGCTCAATTCACCAATACCATATGTCTTGATCAGCCTAGTGTAAATTTTGGTACTGCTTATGCTGGTTAAGTGATTCCTTATATACTTAAAGAACATTGGTCTTAGCTCACTAGGAGGACCTGGAAGCATTATATATGTATGGCCTGTCTCCCTTAACATACAACCTGGTGCAGTACCATAGTCATTAGGAAATATAAGTGCACCTTTGGGAAACATGGCTTGCTTGTATCTGCTGCCTGTAAAGTGTCTGTTCATTTTGACGAAGTATGATTTTATATTCTCCATACTTTTTTCGTGTAGGACCAATTCAAGATTTAGATATTCTGCCACAGTCTCCTTAGTTAGGTCATCCTTTGTTGGGCCTAAACCACCTGTCATAATTATGATGTCAGCCCTCTTTTGAGCAGTCCTGAGCGCTTGTAGTAGTCGTTTCTTGTTATCGCCAACCACTGTGTGGAAATACACATCAATACCGAGTGTAGCAAGCTCTTGCGATAGAAACTGTGCATCTGTATTAAGTACCTGTCCTAATAGTAGCTCAGTCCCTACACTGATTATTTCTGCATTCATCTGCGTCCTCCACCATATGAAACTATACTTTGATTAGTTTCCTATTTTTATATAAGTAATCTGCCCCTGAAAATATTGTTACAGCCACCGATACATACAAAGCGATCGCATCAAATGGAATGCCTATATATTGAAAAGGGAAATTGTTTAATATCAAGGCAACAATGGCAACTATTTGGGTAACGGTTTTAATCTTTCCCCACCAGCTCGCTGCTAGTACTATGCCCTCTGAAGCCGCTAACAACCTGAACCCTGTTATTATGAATTCCCTGCTAATGATGATGATTGCTGCCAGGGCTGGTACTTGTCCAGTGCTTACTAAAACTATTAGAGCAGATGAAACAAGTAATTTGTCGGCTAAGGGATCGATAAACTTACCGAAAGTGGTGATTTGATTTCTCTTTCTTGCAATATACCCATCAAGGCTATCAGTGCTAGCTGCCAAAATAAATATAAAGGCTGCTACAAACTCGTGAAAGTTGAAATCTACAAGTATGATTAAAAGAAAGATTGGTATTAAAAAAATCCTTGTTAATGTTATCTTATTGGCTAAGTTCATTTTATTCAGCTTCCCCCATTAAATCATATTCAAAGGCTTTAACAATTCTAACCTTATAAAAAACACCTATTTGTAAAGGCTTTTCTGATGAAACATACACTAGACCGTCAGCTTCCGGAGTTTCACCATAGGACCTCCCATAGTATACACCGTCTGACTCAATACCTTCTACTAAAACTTCACAGGTTTGACCTACTCTTTTCCTATTCAATCTTTTGGATATTCTCTTTTGTATAGAAAGAAGTTTTCCCTGCCTTTCTTTTTTTACCCAATCACTGATCTGCATCTCCATTGATGCAGCTTTAGTGCCATCTTCTTGAGAATATGTGAATATGCCCATATTGTTAAAATTCCCTTGTTCTACGAATTGTATTAGTTCATCAAATTGTTCCTCTGTTTCTCCCGGAAATCCTACTATTAATGATGTTCGCAATACTACATCCGGGATGCGTTTTCTTATGTATTTTATTAATTTTTTAATACTTTCATTATCTGAAGAACGATTCATACTCCTGAGAATATCCTGGTTTATATGCTGTATAGGGATATCTAAGTACTTGCATATTTTGGGCTCATCAGCTATTGTATCTATTAATCCTTTGCTAATCCTATCAGGATATGCATACAATAGTCTTATCCATTTAATCTCTGGAATGCGGCACATTTTTTTAAGTAATACAGTTAAATCATATTGCCCATTTGAATCCTGTCCATACCTGGTAATATCTTGTGCTACGATAATAAGCTCTTTTATACCATCCCTTGCAAGGACTTCTGCTTCCTCAAGCACATCCTCAATGGGCTTGCTCCTAAAATCACCTCTAAGACTTGGTATTACGCAATAGGTACACCGATTATCACAGCCTTCGGCGATTTTTAAGTAAGCAGATGGTTTTACTGTTGTAATTAGTCTGGGCATAACTCCAGAAAACTCTGCATTTATATTACCATAAGAGCATAGCTGGCTCCCAGATTCAACCTTGTCCAATACTGATGCTATTTCAAGATAGTCTCCTGTCCCTAGAACTGCATCTATTTCCGGGATTTCTTTAAGTAGCTCCTTATTGTAGCGTTCACTAAGGCATCCCGACACAACGAGTGTCTGACACCGTCCTGTCTTCTTGTGTTTGGACTGCTCTAATATGGCGTTTATTGATTCCTCCTTAGCAGAGTCAATAAAGCCGCATGTGTTAACTATAATAACATCGGCAGCCTCTGGATTGCTAACAATACTATAATTTTTATTTTTTAAGATACCAAGCATAACCTCTGCATCTACTCGGTTCTTTGCACATCCCAATGAAACTAGTCCAAGTGTTTTCTTCAACCTTCAAATGCCCCTCTCCAGCTTTATAATTCCTTAAATAAATGTTCGAATTCTTCTCTTGTTATGAGCACATTCCTAGGCTTGCTTCCATCAAATCCGCTAACTAGTCCCCTATTCTCCATTTCGTCAATGAGTCTAGCTGCTCTTGCATACCCTACACGTAATCTTCTTTGAAGCATTGATATAGAAGCTTGCCCTGCATCAATAACTGTTTCTATTGCATCAGGTAAGCGCTCATCATATTCCTCATTAAGCCTGCCATCACTATCTGCAGCTGTTTCTTCAAGCACATCCATATTATACTCTGGTCCTTCATTCTGATTTTTTATACACTTAACTACAGCTTCTACTTCCTTTTCGCTTATATAAGCACCCTGAACTCTAAAGGGCTTGTTGGTCCCTACTGGCGAAAACAACATATCACCACGACCCAAAAGCTTTTCAGCTCCACCCATGTCAAGTATAGTTCTTGAGTCTATTTGAGACGACACAGCAAATGCAATCCTAGATGTTATATTGGCCTTAATGACGCCTGTTATTACATCTACAGAAGGTCTTTGTGTCGCTATTATAAGATGTATCCCTGCAGCCCTTGCCATCTGAGCAAGTCTGCAAATGGCGTCCTCTACATCATTTGGCGCAACCATCATAAGGTCTGATAATTCATCAATTATTACTACTAATTGTGGTATGGGTGCTTCATCCACATCAAGCCGTTCATTATATCTGTCAAAATCCCGGACTCCTTTGTCTGCAAACTTCTTGTATCTTGAAGTCATTTCCTGCACTGCCCAATTAAGTGCTCCAGCCGCCTTTTTAGGATCTGTAACTACAGGTATGAGCAAATGGGGTATCCCATTATAAACACTAAGCTCCACAACCTTTGGGTCTATCATTATAAGCTTAACCTCGTCTGGTGTGGCCTTGTACAATATGCTTATTATGATTGAATTTAAGCATACACTCTTACCCGACCCGGTTGCCCCTGCGATTAACATATGCGGCATTTTGCTTATATCTGCAATGATATTTTTCCCAGTAATATCCTTGCCCAAGCCAAAGGATATTTTCGATTTTTCCTTATCAAAACTATTTGACTCTAGTACCTCCCTTAGGTAAACAGGTGCTGTGTCTTGATTTGGTATCTCTATACCAATAGCTGCCTTGCCAGGTATAGGGGCTTCTATTCTAACGCCAGGTGCTGCTAGATTCAAAGCTATATCATCGGACAGGTTGACAATTCGGCTTACCTTTACACCAGGGGCTGGCTGTAGCTCATATCTTGTTATAACCGGCCCTCTGCTTACCTGTGTTACTTTAGTTGCCACTCCAAAGCTGTTCAATGTCTCCTCTAAAAGCCTTGCATTTTTAAGCACATTCTTTTCCTGTTTGCTTGAGCTACTCTTATGTGCCGGCTCCTTTAAAAGGGTAATAGGTGGTATCATGTAAGGTAAAGCCTCTTGCCTGGAATGATTGGTTTGTATGCTTATGGTTTCTCCATCCCCGTTTGCTATATCTCCAGTCGTTAGGTCTAAATCCTCTTGAGGTGTTTTAGGTCCGGTTTTTATGTTGCTGCCATTATCGCTTCTATGGCCTTCCTTGTCAAAGTCAATGATTTTAATGTCTTGTGACTGGGAATCAATACTACTAGTAAATGAATCCTCTAGGGGCATTATATCTGAATTTGCCTTACCAGTCTGGTCAGCTTTTATATCATCAACGTAAAGTTTTTTCTTACTCTTATTATCTGCTTTTTTTGATATCTGCTTACTCTTACCCTTCACTTTTTGCTTCTCAGTTTTTTTAAGCCTGATATGATTGTATATATCATTACCGATCTCTTTTAGTGAAAGGTTAGTCAATAGCAATAAGCTAATAAAAATCATAGATATGAAAAATATGTATGATCCTGCTAAACCAAAAAGAAAGTATGTTGGATAAACATAAATGGCAGGTATTGCGCCTGTACCAATCCCATCCATACCTGAAG
>DASRNC010000022.1:0-4153 GCA_035647595.1 Bacillota bacterium
CATATGTTCAATGTGTGCAGGCATAACTTTGCCTGCGTTTGGCGCACAGCAAACTGCAGCATCTATATGGGTAGGTGAATAATCCCACCTATCTCCTACCTCCTTAGTTGCCTTGTATAAATTATCAGAGCATAGGTACAAGATCGCCTTCCCATCCTGCCGTCTAGCTGCCATAGCGGCATTCATAACTAGCCATTCTTCATAATCAGCATATTCTAAGTCACCGGTGATTTTCATGGCAGAATGCATGCTAAGCATCAATTCAGTTGTCGAACAATATTCATATCCGATACCTGGTATTGGATAACATTGTCCTAAATTAATGCCTTCCTTTTTCTCTTCTGATAGGTGACCCTGGTAGGCTCCTATCAATTCGTCAGACTTACAGGAACCAGACAAGCTCATATACCTTTTCAGCTTTTCAAATGCACTAAGGAATATGGAATAATAGTTTTTCTTTCCTGTTGCCTTGTGCAATAATAAAGGAATTCTTAATTGTTCATTTGTATGAGGACCGTGCCCAACAAAAGGAGCGTTGGGATTGGCAGCCATATGGCTGCTAAGGTCGTAGCATGGAAACTTTGCATTAACAGAGTGCTTTGAATAGTCCTCATATAAAAACTCGCAAAAATCAAGATACTCAGACTTTTCTAGGTGGTCATACATAAATAAAATCGGTTCAATAACCATCAAGCTATGGGTTTTACTACCGTCTTCATCAGGAGTTTCATATAAGGACCGGTTGTCGGCAAGGGGTCCAAACTGTCCTACAATCAAATCACACAGTCTTTCCAATGCCTTAAACACATCATCATTCTGTGTCTGCTTATAATAGGTTATCAAACACCACATTATCCTGCTCTGGGTCCAAAGCTCCCCACTCCTGACATCATTGGAAAAACGGTGGTTTTCTTTAAAAATTCCAATATATCCGTCTTCCCCCTGGTACTTTAAGATACTTCTGACATAGGCATCAATATCATCAATTAACTCATCGTCATCAAGTGCGAAGGCCAATCGTGCAAAAGCATCCCGCCAATTGCCTTCTGTCTCCCCCGGCCACCATGAGCTCCAGACACCGTCCGTCTCGTCCTCAACCTTATTTGCTTCGAATACACCACTAACTGTATCCTCACTTAAGGAGCTCAACTTTCCAGTGATTCCATCTTTGTCCCGTTCCAAGAACTCTTTGATCCAACCTTCTGATATTATTTTTCCATCTATGTTCCTAAGCATGATTTTAGTCTCCATTCATCTACAGTATTTAATTTACTTTTTTACTTTATTGACAGGTTTCCCTTTAGGTAATGTGGCTGAAAGCCCTTATCTCCCTTGCGTAGGAGGAGGAAGTCCTCTCCTTCAAAACTAATATGAGTATCCTTGTAGCTGGCCTCAACCCTCAAGGGGTTTCCAGAGGCTTGCTTGCCTTCGGCAGTGAATATAATAGACCCATCCTGCATTACGCAGCCATTGTCAAAGCGATTTGCGTCGATATCCCATTCCTTTAAAACACTTACAATTTTTTCAGGACAGTATAGGTCTTCCTCATAAATGCCTCTTTTTAGTATTGAAATATCTTCATCTGATAGGGGCGACCCATCATAGTAATCACTAAAGTCCCCTGCTACCATTAGTCTGCTAGGATCTAATTTTGATATAAAGGTGAATACACCAGGCTCCATACTGTCAGGCCCTAGCAAAACAACTGCGTCATATTCCTGACTACCGTAAGTAACCTTACCCTCATCGATCTTTAGGCTGCCATTTATAATTTCGCTTGTAGGAACTAGGTCGCAAAGGTAATCAGCAAAGACCCTGTCTGTACACTCTAAAACCTTCGACAATACCTTGTGTTCAGGATACCAGGGAGGCGATACCTGGTCATTATAAAACCAGTTCAAGCTATTCTCCATACCAAATAGGATCAAAACCCTACTGTCTGCAGCAGCTTTTTGATAAGGGTCTGTAGTTCTTATTAACCGGTCCATCTCCTCTATGTTCTCTAGTAGTGGCTCTGGCTTTAATTCTAAGACCACTTGTTCATTTGGGCACTCATAGGAAAGATAATGTGTGCGTCCACCAAACCTGAGGTTCTCCCAGGATTCCCTGTAATATGTTTTTATATCTCTTGTCCCCATGGAATACCACATGTTGTACCAATATGGGCTTTCCCACTTGTGGGCAAGGGCTGTCCGAATAGGCATGATTACAATTTCATCAGTTTGGGCAATATCTCTTTTTGCTTCCCACCAGTAGAATCCGTTTTTAAAGCCTTCAAAGTTCTGCTTATAATTGTTGCCCCACCAGGTTGGGTGTGCCCCATAAAAGGTTTCATCACCTAGTTTTTCTTTGGCCAACCTATACATATCCTCATCATTCCTCCGCATGATACTTCGGAATGTCTTATGATAATCATTAACTGCCTTTATACTTCTCCCCCGGTTACCATCATCTTCATAAAATAGATACAGTAAATTTTCAAGCAAACTTTCTCCTGATAAGTCCTGATAGGATTTATCGAAGTTTTTTGAGTATGAAATGTGCTTGAAAAATACCTCACCCTTCATCTTTGGGTCCTCTGGATTTTCATCTATACCAAAGTTGACATCATATCCCCATTCATCAGACATAAGGCCGTCAACATTTATTCCCTTTAGAGCGTCAAGCATTTGTGTATAGAGCTTGTTTATGTTTTCTGATGCCAGGTCCGGAATAGGCTGGGGGACGCCTACAAAAACCACAGCCTGTTTGTCTGCTAATTTACCCCCCAAATCAACCTCTACACTTGACTTGCCACTAGGATCAGTCTCAAGTACAATACCCTCTTTTATTAAAGCCTGACTGCCAGATTCAAACCTGTTTCCTTCACCCTTAACTAGTGTGTATCCACATAATATCTTGGCTTGATGTTGGCTAATTCTCCAGAAATGAGGGGCCTTGCTTGTGTCAACCTCTGCCCTACCCTTACCATGGTCATCTAATTGGACCTCTGTTGCTGTAGTAAGATAGGCTATATCATTAGGGAAGCTCCTAAAAAATGCCTCCCCTTCCTTGCGTGAACAAACCTCTACAATAAATTTTCGCCCATGTTTGTGCAACTCCCTACTACATACCTTCAAAGCGGCCAGTAGTTCTTCGTCAAAAAATTCTTTTTCTACCCAATGTAAGCCTAAAGATACATATTGCATCTTTGTTCGGCTACAAAGATCACTGACTTTTTCAATAATAGATTGCTCTTCAAGGGATGAGTTGTCCCACTTCCAATATATAAGGCTATTATTGCTATATGAAGTATCCATTAAATACCTCCCGTTTACTATGCTAAACCTGATATTTCAATGCTATTATAAGGGTAGAGCAGGTTAGACATCAATAATTTTCTTGCCCACTGTCTATACGATATTGACTTTTCTTATGAATGGTATTAAAATTAGTATGAAAAACCTTTTAATATATATGGTTTTACTAAAAATATTAGGAGTTGTTTATGTGAACGCAATAAATGAACACAATCATAGCTCTGTAGTTCCATATGAAAACATAATTATGCCAAACGTTGAACTCCCAATCAATTTTATCGAGCATAATTACGGGTCTGAGGGACCTTTTTGCATCCTCCATTGGCATAATGAAATTGAAATGGTTTATGTTAAGGAAGGCACTATTTCTGTCGCCTACGGCTCAAGAACTGTCAAGGTTGAGCCTGGTGGTCTAGTGTTTATAAACTCCAATGAGCCACATGGCTACAGCGTTGAAAAGGCTCCTATCGTATTATATTGTTGTACCTTTGATCCCATTCTACTCCAAGGCCGGTATGCCACCAGCTATGATTCTAAATTCATCGAGCCTGACAAGTCAGTCACAGTTTTCAACAACTTAATAACTGATGATTCAAAGTTAATCGACCTTTTCCTATCTATGTGGGATGAAGGCTGTGAAAGGGCCCAGGGTTATGAGTATGCAATCAAGTCCAACCTATTTGCTATTATGGCCCACATGGTGCGCCACCACATCCACCATACTATTGACAACCGCAAGCACCATAAAATAAACCGCAATTTGAGTAACATCAACAAGGTTATTCAATATATGGAGAAGAATTATAAAAAGGATATCAGCCTAGACGAATTAGCCGATTATTCAAGCTTTAATA
>DASRNC010000023.1:0-3522 GCA_035647595.1 Bacillota bacterium
ATATTATAGAATAAGGGGTGTGAAAAGTATTGAAAACTTTTGTACAAAAAAAGTTGCTGCGGATAATAATCCCCATATTGCTTGGGGGCTTAGCTGTTTTTATGGTGCTAAAACTAATACAATCGCCAGCTGGCAAATCTGCAGACCGCTTTCTCTTCCACCTATCATCCTCAGACCATAATTATAAGGACTACCTTATAAAAAATGCACAAGACCATCCCTTTATAGACCTGTGCAAGCAGGAGGGTATTAGGGCTTATAGGGTTCTTAATAGCAAAAGGACTACTAAAGATAAGGCTATAGTAGCCATCATCATAGAGTTTGATATAGCTAGTGTACAGCTTGAACTTGGTATGCAAAGGGAAGATGACATTTGGCTTGTAAGTAGCCTGCCCAGGCTTAATATATATTCCCATGCCATACCCATAAAAAGCAGCAAGGCTGAAAAAGGCATGAGCAAATGGCTTGTCGAAACAGCTGGGGGAAATATCGAAGTCTTAGTGGCAAATAAGGCAAGTGAGCCTTTGGCTAGCAATATCCCTGTTTCAATGCTGACTCTAGATGGTTTTCTCGTAAATGCCAAGCCCCTATCCACCCAGATCCTATCCAGGGTCATGGCCCTAACAAACAAGGTCATTGAAGATAAAAGGCTAGGCTACCTACCTGTAAAGGGGGAGTTTCCTATATATACTAGGGACAATGATGACCTTGTATACATGGGTAACTTTTCTCTGCCTCCAGGTACAGGAGATGTTACACTCTACAGTACCGAGGATGGTATAGGACGGATGGCAGTTTTTGATAAATACCAGCCCCTATCTGACAAGATAAGGGTCGGCCTTAGCGGTAATGAGCAACAAGGCCTTATCCACGAAAGCACAAGAATAACATGCACACAAAGCTTTTCAGTTAGCTCTCCCATTAGCAGTATCAATTTAACCTTTAATGGTGGTGATATAATAGACTTTAAGCCCCTTGAGCATGAGTTAGCCATATACAAGCAGGGCCAGCATATTGCCTCATCCATGTTCAGATGGTATATTAAAGCTGAAGACCAGGCCTTATTAAATGTCTTAAGTATATCCAAAGACCATAGGATGGAGGGCACAGGGACAGAATATAATGGCATACTGGAGCTGGCCCCTTATGAAGAAGGACTTGTACTTGTCAATGAAACGGACTTGGAAGAATATCTTAAGGCCGTAGTCCCTAGTGAGATGCCAGTCCAGTTTGGCTTAGAGGCCTTAAAGGTACAGGCAGTCTGCGCCAGAGCCTATGCTGTGAGAGCAATGCAATCCGCCGGGTATAGGGCCTATGGCCTTCACCTAGACGATAGCACCAATAGTCAGGTATACAATAATACTGCAACTGAGGAAATAGCCTCACATGCAGTTGATGAAACAAGGGGACTTGTCCCATACTATAATGATGAGGTTGTTGACACCCGGTATTTTTCCACCTCCAGCGGATACACAGCTAATTATAACGAGGTCTGGAGTAGCAAGAACAAGGAATTCCCGTCCGATAAAATACCCTACCTGGTGGCAAGGCCACAATACCCTGGAAATGCTACCAGCCTATATAATCAAGAGAACATTAAGAGCTTTATAGATAACACAGGCCTACCTGCCTATGATAAATTTTCTCCTTTTTTCAGATGGTGCCTAAGCTTTACTCCAGACCAGCTTGAAGCCTCTATAAGCCAAAACCTTAAAGCCATATTCTGTGAACAGCCCGAGTTTGTTTTGACTAGGACCAGTGAAAATACCTATAGGAGCATGGACATCCCAGAGCAAGTAGGCAAGCTTTTAAATATTGAAGTGATAGAAAGGGGCGAAGGCGGCAATATAATGCAGCTTGAAATCGCGACAACCCATGGGGTATATAAGATAATAAAGGAATACAATATAAGGCGCGTACTAAAGCCAGTCAACTACCTGCCCAATAAGGGGCCTATAGAAATAGTCTGCCATGATAATAGTCTTGCTTTAGACTTCCCCCTACTACCTAGTGCCTTTGCATATATAGATTTCAAAAGAGACTATGAAGGCAATATTTTAGACATAAGAGTAGCTGGTGGTGGCTATGGACATGGAGTTGGGATGAGTCAATATGGGGCATATGGCCTTACGCTCGTTGGCAGGAACTTTAGCGAAATAATAGGCCACTATTACCCAGGCAGCCGCCTTGAAAATATAAATAATAGGTGAGAGATATGGAGTTACCCAGACAAGTAGTTTATGTACTACAAAAAATAAGGGATTCAGCTGGCCAGGCATTTCTCGTTGGTGGGGCTGTCAGAGATATGCTGTTGGCTAGAGATACACTCGACTATGATATAGCCAGCTCACTCCTGCCTGATGCTATAGAGGCTTTGTTTAAGAACTATAAAACCTATGGTGTCGGCAAACGCTTTGGCACTATAGGGGTGCTCATAGATGACTTATCAATAGAGGTCACCACTATGAGAAGTGAGGACAAGTATACTGATAGTAGACACCCTGACAATGTTCATTATGTGGACGATATAGAAAAGGATTTGTCACGAAGGGATTTTACTATAAATGCTATAGCCTATAATCCCTTAACAAGTTCTAGGCTTATAGATCCCTTTAAGGGGAAAGCTGACTTGGAGGATGGAATAATAAAGACGGTTGGCGATGCAGGATCGCGTTTTAAGGAGGACCCCCTCCGTATGCTCAGAGCACTACGATTTGCCTCCCAGCTGGGCTTTAAGTTGCATTCCAGCACATATAATGCCATTGTGGACTACCATTCCCTACTCAATATGATTTCGAGGGAAAGAATAAGGGATGAACTAACAAAGCTATTGACCTGCCAACGCCCTGATTTGGGTCTGCTGCTGGCTCAGGGTACTGGCATCTCTGATATGATTCTGCCCTTATCAAACAGACTAGTGCTTACTCCTGTTAATCTAGAGACAATAAGGCTAATAGGGCCTACATTAGCCCTACGACTGTCGGCCTTGGTCTACTATTCTTATGCGGATAAAAGAGATGACACGGCTAATATGCTTAAGGACCTACGATATGAAAAGGCTTTAATCTCCCAGGTAAGCAAGCTTGTTGGCGGATATTCCACCCTAATAGAGGCAGGTGCAAATCCCTATAATATGAGGAGACTTATGGGCAATCTAGGAAGGGATAATACAGCCCTACTTTTATCCTGGTTCATGCATGAATCCCATGCAAACAGCAGTAAAGATATGCAAAGCAAGTACAATCATCTAAATAAATTGATGACCAAGATAATCAGAGATAACGATCCCGTAGACTTTAAGGACCTGGCTATATCAGGTAGTGATGTTCTGGCTCTGGGCATCGGTATTGAAAAGCCGGAGTTGGTTGGTAAAGCACTTGAAGCAGCCTATGACCTTGTTTTGCATAAACCCCACTTAAATAATAAGCGATCACTTACGGAGATGATGAAACAATATAAATAAAGATAATGTGTTGTCTAATTGCATATTTAGATATACAATGAAAGTATTAACAAATGTAT
>DASRNC010000024.1:0-4819 GCA_035647595.1 Bacillota bacterium
GATATATCCTTTCTGGAATACCTTTGCAGTATCACTAAATGATGCTCTAGATAGTATAAAGGGCGGAATATACCTATTCCCCAGAAAGTTTACTCTATACAATTATGCCACAATGTTTAGCAGGGGCACACTAATGCATGCTGCCTTTATTTCGGTATCTAAAACATTAATAGTAACTATACTAAATGTGTTTTTATCAGCCCTGGCAGCCTATGTCCTAAGTCGGAAAAACTTTGTATTTAGAAAATTTATGACAGTTTTTATAGTGTTAACAATGTATGTAAATGCCGGCCTGATACCGCAGTTTTTCCTATTTCAAAGATTAGGCCTTATAAATAAGTACATGGTGTATATTGCACCAAACCTGCTTGGTGCCTTCAATGTTATAGTAATTAGGACCTTTATGAATACACTGCCAGATAGCCTTGGCGAGTCAGCAAGGATTGACGGTGCAGGTGAGTTCAGGACCTTTAGTCAAATAATTTTGCCCCTATGCAAGCCCGTTTTAGCTACGGTTGCCCTATGGGTCGCAGTCGGCACCTGGAATGCTTGGTTTGATACCTTCATATTTGCATCAAGGTATCAAAAACTCAGCACCCTGCAGTATGAAATGATGAAGCTCTTGTCATCGTCTATGATTCAATCAGGTGCGGTAATACCTGGATTTGCAGGCCAGTCTGGTACAAAGACGGTTACGCCTACATCAATACGGGCTGCTATGACTATTATAGCTGCCATGCCAATCATATTTGTATATCCCTTCCTGCAAAAATATTTTGTAAAGGGCCTACATCTGGGTAGTGTAAAGGGCTGATAATCAAACTAATGCAAATAAGAGATTAATGCCAACTATATGGTTAAATCCTCCCTTCCTTTTATAGAAGAGAGGATTTTTCTTATTTTTAATTATCTATTTACCCTATGGTATGTTAAAATATAGTATACCACGATTTGGGGAGGACCCTTGCAGCATGTTTAAACGATTTCTTTGTTTCACCATACTAATTTTTAGTGGATTATGTATATGTTCATGCAATAATCGTAATGAGCTAATAAGGCAGGACATATTTGCTATGGACACCTATATTGTCTTTACAACGTATGAGTCTGCGGACGCAGAGCTGGCCATTGGTGTAGCAAAGGAACGTATTTTAGAAATCGAAAATATGATGAGCACTACCAAGCCCGATAGTGAGGTCTCTAAGATAAACGCAAACGCAGGAATAAGACCCGTCAAGGTGGAGGAGGAGACTTTTTTTGTTATAAAAAGAGCCTTAGAGTATGGACAACTAACTGGAGGGGCCTTTGATATAACAATGCTGCCGGTTTCCCTTTTGTGGAACATTACTGGTGATAATCCTCAAGTACCAGATGGTGGACAGATTTCTGAGAGGCTAGACCTAGTGGATTACAGGAAAGTAGTGGTCGACCAGGATGAAAGGACTGTTTTTCTAAAAGACCAGGGCATGATGATAGATCTAGGAGGCATAGCAAAGGGCTATGCTGGAGATGAGGCCATGCGGATCCTAAAGGAACACAATATCGAGCATGCCATGATTAACTTAGGTGGAGATATTATTACAAGAGGCGGTAAAGAGAACGGGAGTCCATGGAGGATAGGCATCCAAAATCCCAGGCTAGAAGAAAGTGACCACGACCAAGGATTTGTAGCTGCGTTTGATATAACAGATGGTGCCATAGTAACCTCTGGCGATTATGAACGCTATATTTTAGATATATACGAGGAGGAAGGCATACGTTACCACCATATTTTTGATCCGACAACAGGCTTTCCTGCAAAAAGTGGGGTAATCAGTGTTTCAATCAAGGGGACTAGTGGCATTGACAGTGATGCTCTAGCCACTTGTGTCTTTATAATGGGTGTTGATGAGGGCCTCAGGCTGATAAATACGCTTGATAGTGTAGAGACAATGATTATAACCCAGGACAAGAAAATTTACTTTAGCGAGGGCTTTGAAAACCAAGTCGACTCTATCCATCCGGATTATAAAGATTAGGGTATAATAAGCTTTAAGGATATAAAGTCGAATTATTAGGAGAAGGATATGGACAATAAAAAAAAGGTACTGATTACATACTCTCTACCCGAGGAAGGGCTAGAGGAACTTTATAAAGACTTTGACGTAACAATGAGCCATAGGGGTGCCATGGCCTATAATGACCTATTACCCCTTATCCATGACTACGACGCTTTACTGGCTGCCGGCATAAATGTTGATGAAAACCTAATAGAAAAAGCTAAAAATCTAAAGGTGATTAACGTCTATGGAGCAGGCTATGATAATGTAGATATTGATGCCGCCACAAGGCGGGGCATTACTGTCACTCATATACCAGATACTGTCACTGAACCTACTGCTGAGCTAGCCATTGGCTTGATGCTCTCGGTCACAAGGCGCATTGCGGAATGTGACAGAAAGCTCCGGCAGAACAAGGAGTTTTCTTGGTCTATGTCTAGGCAAATGGGCTACAACTTATATGGCAGGGAGCTAGGTATAGTAGGTCTTGGCCGTATAGGCATGGCCACTGCTAAAAGGGCAGTAGCCCTAGGTATGAAGATATCCTACTACAACCGTAATAAGTTAGGTCTAGATGAGGAGTCAGCCTACGGGGCATCCTACAAGCAAATGGATGACCTCTTAGCTAGGTCTGATGTAATATCCCTACATACACCTCTCCATAGGGGGACCCACCACCTAATTGGTGAAAGGGAGCTTTCTCTTATAAAGCCTACAGCTTTTATTATCAATACAGCCCGGGGTGCAGTTATAGATGAGAAGGCCTTGGTAAAAAGGCTAAGTGAAGGGAAACTCGCGGGTGCAGGGCTTGATGTATTTGAGGGAGAACCCAGGATACCAAAGGAGCTTTTGACGATGGATAATGTAGTGCTTACCCCACATATCGGGACATATACATATGAGACAATAGTAGCTATGACAAGGGACGCATCAAAAAATATTATGGACATCCTAAGGGGCCATAGACCCGCCAATGTAATTAATCCAGAGACCCTATAAGATTTTTCGTGATAAATATTTCAAGGAGGTTTTATATATGCTAAAGGTGGCAATGCTAAGTAGCTGGCATGTTCATGCAGGTGACTATGCAAGGGATATCAAGGCAATGGACAATGCTAAGATCACTGTAGTATGGGACGAGATACCAGAGCGTGGGCGATGGTGGGCTGAGAATCTTGGTGTAGCCTTTGAAAAGGATCTTGGTACACTTTTAAAAAGAAATGATGTTGATGGTGTAGTAGTTTGCGGGCCTACCAATATGCATGCTGATACAATGATAGCTGTGGCAGATGCAGGAAAGCATATTTTCACTGAAAAGGTCATGGCCTTGACAGTAGCAGAATGTAAGTCTATAGCAGAGGCAGTAGGGAGAAACAATGTAAAGTTTTGCATATCATTCCCCTTTAGGACATTTCCAACAAGCCTTTATGCCAAGTATGCTATAGACCAGGGCATGCTAGGGGAGACCACCTTGCTCCGCATCAGAAATGCCCATAGTGGTGCTATTGACGACTGGCTACCTCCACACTTCTATGATGCCCAGGCTACTGGTGGCGGTGCCATGATGGATTTAGGCGCCCACCCCATGTATCTTAGTCGCTGGCTTTTAGGTGAGCCCAAGAGCATAAGCTCTATGTTTAACAGCTTTACCGGCAAGGCCGTGGAGGATAATGCGGTTAGTCTTATTGAGTTTGAAAACAAGGCTATTGCCATAGCAGAGACCAGCTTTGTATCTACCAACAGCCCCTTTACATTGGAGCTCTATGGTACTGAAGGGACATTGCTAATCGGCGGCTCCGAAAATACTGTCAGGATAAATTCTAAAAAATTATCTGATGTAGATGAATGGACTGTAGTAAATGATTTACCAGTAGACTTGCCCCCAGCTCTTAACCAATGGGTAAATGCCATCCTAAATGATGGACAGATCCACTTTGGCTTGCAGGATGGAATACAGCTTACCCAGCTTATGGAGGGCTCATACAAGTCCTACAAGGAAGGACGCAGGGTTGATTTCTAAAAATGGACTGGAGGATACGTATGAAGACATTAAAAAGCGAGAAAATGTTTTCTGGAAAGATGATAAGTGTATACAAGGACCAGGTCGTTCTTGAAAACGGCAAAGAGACTGAGCGTGAGCTTGTTAGGCACAAAGAAGCCGCTGCTGTTGTAGCAGTCAATAACAAGGGCGACTTGCTCATGGTAGAGCAGCACAGGTATGCCATTGGCCAAAAGCAGCATGAGCTACCTGCAGGACTACTTGATGAGGGTGAAACACCACTAGTGGCAGCCAAACGGGAGCTATTAGAGGAGACCGGGTATATAGGTAACAGCTGGGACCATCTTATTTCTCTTTATATGTCTCCAGGTATACATGATGAGAAAATACACATATATATGGCGACAGATCTAGAAGAGGCAGGACTACAGAGCCTCGATGAGGATGAGCTATTGACCTTTGGTACAATGTCGCTTAAGCAGGTCTTAGAGGGCATAAAAAATGGAGATATTACAGATGGAAAGACTGTAACTGGAGTATTGATGTATTCTCACCTTAAAGATATCTAGCCTTGACAAAGAACTTTACTGGCTGTAGAATAATACTGTTCTCACTTGTGCACCCGTAGCTCAGTAGGATAGAGCATCGGTTTCCTAAACCGCAGGTCGGGGGTTCGACTCCCTCCGGGTGTGCCACATGGCCCGCTTCCCTCTAAGGGTTGCGGGTTTTGTGTTTTATAACAACCAAATTAATAGGTTAAAGTGGGGCCTATTGTATAAGT
>DASRNC010000025.1:0-2016 GCA_035647595.1 Bacillota bacterium
GGGTAAAATGATGAAAAAGTCAAAAGTCCTAATCCTTATGCTCGTAGTTGTCATGCTTATAGGGATGATGGCGGCAGGATGCAGAGAAACTTCAACACCTGAAGAGCCAACTGATCCACCAGCTACAGGCCAAGAGACACAAGAGCCTGTAAAAGATCCTATAACCTTTACATTCTTCTCTGGTGATCAAGCTCAAGCTCCAAACGAGGGCAATCCCGTTGTAGAAAAGATTCGAGAGGCTACAGGAGTAACAATCGAGTTTGAATTCCTAGTAGGCGACCTTTTCGAAAAAATGGGAACCATGATATCTGGTGGAGATTTACCAGACCTAATGAACCCGAGCCAAGCTCGTGCAACTGCTATGGAAAACGATGTATTTATGGACATTTCCGACTACATGGACAAATATCCAAATATATGGTCACATTATGAGCCCTATTTGGATAAGCTAAAAGCTGCTACTGGTCAAGATAAAATTTTCCTTCTTGACAACTATGGCCGTTATTATGGTGATTGGATGCCTACAAATCACAATGGTTCAGGCTTCTTTATTCAAAAGGATGTTCTAGCAGATGCAGGCTATGCCAATCCAAAAACTGTAGATGAGTTTTTTGAGCTACTACTCAATTACAAGGAAAAATATCCTGAGATAAACGGACAGCCAACACTTGGATACGAAGTCCTTTCCTATGACTGGCGCTCTTTCTGTCTGAAAAACGCACCACAGCACCTTATTGGACATCCTAATGATGGTGATGTTGTGGTAGACAAAGAAACCTTCGAAGCTAGTTTATATCAAAACACAGACTATGCCAAAGAATGGTATAAGACCCTACATGAGATGTACCACAAGGGTTTAATATCAGCTGAAACCTTTACCCAGGACTATGATACATACCTACAAAAGGTATCTCAGGGTCGTGTTCTAGGAATGTTTGACCAATACTGGAACTTTGAACAGGCTGTAAGAGTATTGCAGGATGAAGAAAAGTATGAGAGAACCTATGTACCTTTAGATATCACATTTGATGGATATACCGGCGCTTATCAGGATGCTCCAACATTCACAGGCGGCAATGGTATGGGTATAACCACCCAATGTAAGGATGTAGAAAGAGCTCTAGAGTATATTGACTATTGTCTACAAGAGGATGTACAAAAGCTATTACAGTGGGGTATAGAAGACCAGCACTATCAAGTAGGTGATGATGGCATATTCTACCGCACAGAAGAGCAACGCGTAAACAGTACTGACCAGAGCTGGATTTATGACAATATGGGAGACCAGTTATGGAATCAGTTCCCCAAAATCCAGGGTATATTTAGCGATGGAAACTGGTGCACCCCGAACGAACAACCCGGCGAGGTGTTAGCTACACAGGCAAATTACGATCAAGAATTCTTAGAGAACTATGGCTTTAGCCTAACCACCGAGTTCCTAACCCCACCACCTAGTGAGTCTCCGGACTACTATCCAGTATGGGGCTATACTATACCTGACGGCTCAGACGCTCAGATGGGCTTTAATGAGCTGACAGACCTACAGAACACCTACCTACCCCGTGTAATCATATCCGACCAAGGCGATTTTGATGCAGCATGGGACGATTACATGGAGAGAATGGATAGAATCAATACTCAAGCTTATTTAGACTTCGTTAACGGAGAAATTCGAGAACGAATGGGTATGGACTGATAGTTAAGTTCCCTCTTTTGTGGATACACAGGCCATTCGGCTTGTGTATCCACATTTAATAATATTTAAAGTTCCTCGAGAAGTGGAGGTATGAGATGAAAACCGCAACAAGCAAGCCAGTGGGCACTTATTCGGTAAAGCCTAAACGTAGGTCCTTAGTGCGCAACATAATCAAGCAAAGATCACTGATATTCATGTCCCTACCAATTTTTATATATGTATTTATATTTAACTATATACCCCTTTTTGGTTTGACTATGGCCTTTCAAAGGTTTAAGCCAGCTAAAACGTTTTTCGAGCAGGAATGGATAGGTCTGGAC
>DASRNC010000026.1:0-10221 GCA_035647595.1 Bacillota bacterium
ATTTAGAAGATAAGCAATATGACTATTATCCTGATTTTGGAGTAGTTTATGCCTACAACACCAAAATGTTTGATGGATTTAGACCGGGTGCTCATGCTTCAAGATATATAACCAAGCTAGTGGCTTCCATTTATCATTACAATTTAGCAACCGACCGACAGGATCGGGATAGGGGGACCCTATATATTATTAGTCCTAATAGAATCCCCAACATAGTGGATGGTATGATAAAGGGCTTAGACAAGCTCGATATACCCAATGTTTCACTAAATGATATAGCTGTAGATGTCAACTCCGACTTTAGGGTAAGACGGCTGGTTGATAGGCAGGAGGCTACGGGGGTATTAAAGGATGAGCTAAAGAAGATACAGGATTCAGGAAGTTCTATCATGGTAGACGGTGGCAATTCATATGCCCTACCCTATGTGGACCATATATTGAATATGCCTGATACATCCAACCGCTACCACCTAACCGATGAGAGTATTCCCTTCATGCAGATGGCATTGAGAGGGTATGTTGATTATGCAGGTGAACCAATTAATATGTCAGCAGAATACCGTACTACATTCCTAAAGGCAATTGAGACTGGTTCAGGTATATACTTTAACCTAATTTACGAGGAAAACTCTATTGTTAAGGAAACTCTTTATGACAACTACTATTCCAACAACTACAAGGTCTGGATGGATGACGCAATAGAGCTTTACAAGCAAGCACAGGAAGCACTCGGTCCTGTACAGGGTCAGTTTATAATAGACCATGAAAAAATCGAACATGATGTATACAAAACAACCTATGAAAATGGAAGAGAAATAATCGTAAACTACAACAGAGCTCCAGTAACTGTCAGGGGTACTACAATACAAGCACAGAGCTTCGAAGTAGTAAAGGAGGGGAGATAAGTGGCTGGTAAAAGAAACAGGTTTAAGATGGGACTCGATAGTAGAAGGGCCATGATGGGTTACTTGTTTGTACTTCCCTTTATAATTGGTTTGCTTACGTTTTTTCTTATTCCTCTTATACAGTCCCTTGTTTTTAGTATGAATGTACTAGAGGTTGCACCAGGAGGCTACACCTTAAGGCCTGTCGGAACACAGTATTACAGGCATGCACTCCTAGAGTATATCTCAGTACAAAATGAAAGTCAGAGCTTTGTGACCTTGATCCTGTTTGCTATAGGCGAGATGGCATCTCAGGTTTTACTGGTTATTATATTTAGCTTCTTTGCTGCTTCTTTGCTCAACCAGAAGTTTAGAGGAAGGTCACTAGCTAGATCAATATTTTTCCTGCCTGTAATATTGATGTCAGGTGTAATTTTATCAGTAGATAGCGGAGACCTTTTACAATCAGCTATGGGTCTGACGCAAACGGATTCTGGAGAAGGGACCTTTCAAGCGGTTGAGCTAGCCCGAATCCTATTATCTACGAGGCTGAGCCCTGGATTTGTAGACTTTATTGTTAGTGCAGTAAATAGGATATATGAGATAGTTTCCGCCTCCGGAGTTCAGATATTAGTTTTCCTAGCCGGTCTGCAATCAATATCACCGTCACTGTTTGAGGCATCAAACATAGAAGGGGCAACAGCATGGGAAAACTTTTGGAAGATAACCTTCCCCATGGTTAGTCCCTTGATACTGGTAAACACGGTATACACGATTATTGATACTATGACTAACGCCAATAGCCCTGTTATGCAAGTAATTAGAGATGAGGCATTTCAGAATGCACGCTATGGTTTAAGTGCTGCTATGTCATGGATTTACTTTGTGGCAGTAATTGTAGTAGTTGGAGTGATAGCAGGCATTATGTCCAAGCTAGTATTTTACCAGGAGTAATTCAGTTTTAAGATTAGATTGTATTAAATAATCGGACAGATAAATGCATGGTTGGAGGTATATTATGAGTACCGTATTAGATAATAAAAAAACAAAAAATAAGCTATTAGGCGGTCGGCGGCTTACCAGTTATGTTTTAGGTAGGTATGCCTGGGCACTGATAAGAGGAGTCATCATCATTGGCATATGCTTTTTGATCCTTTATCCAACGATCGTTAAAGCGCTTGTATCATTTATGCCCGAGCAGGATCTTTATGATGTCTCAGTTAGATATGTTCCCAAGACGCTAACACTAGAAAACTATCGTACTGTTCTTGATGCTATGAAATTCACTGAATCACTTTGGAATACATTCAAGCTTTCCTTGGTAACTAGCATCATGCAGCTGGTCTCATGTACAATAATTGGATATGGATTTGCCAGGTTCAATTTTAAGGGTCGTGGTTTCCTGTTTATATTCGTTATCATTACCCTGATAGTACCAGCCCAGACTATCATGATACCCTTATTCCTGCATTTTATGAATTTTGATATATTTGGCATATTTGAGCTAATAACGGGTAGCCCCCTAAACCTTTTAGACAGCATGACTCCATTTGTATTAATGTCTATGACAGGTATGGGATTGAAAAACGGCTTATATATATATATCATAAGGCAGTTTTTCAGAGGAATGCCCAAGGAGCTTGAGGAGGCTGCATATGTAGATGGTGCAGGACTATTCAAGACATTCTACAGAATCATGCTGCCAAGTGCAGTACCTGCAATGGTAACAGTCTTCTTGTTTTCCTTCGTATGGCAGTGGACTGATTCGTTCTATTCATCACTCTTCCTGCGGAGCACAAGGGTATTATCAACAGCGCTTTCAACAGTCTCCTTCCAGATCACACAGGTTTTACGTAATCTGACAGGGACTGAAGTAGTTCTTTCACCAGCCTTGAGTTCTATGTACACCAATACGGCTAGCCTATTAGTTGTACTGCCCTTGTTAATACTCTATCTATTTGCTCAGAGGTACTTTATAGAGAGTGTTGAGAGAACAGGTATAGTTGGTTAATTGCGGAGGTGTATTAGGTAAATGGTAGCAAGACCTATAAAGCCTGAGGAAAAGCTTCAGGCACGCAAGCTTCAAAGTATTGCCTTCTTACTGGAAAGTGATTTCTCCAAGTTAGAATCCAACTTGGAGGAATCTTCCCAGGGCTTTGAAACAACGAGGGCTATTTTCAATAATGAGGGTAAAATGTGTGCTTGTATGGAGCTATTACCCTTTAAGGCGAGATTTGATGGTCATACCATAGCCTTAGGAGGTATAGGCGGAGTTGTTACTCTGCCTGAGGAGAGAAGAAAAGGACATATCCGAAACATATTCAGCCTGTGTATGGATGAAATGTTTGAAAATGGGTATATGTTTTCATACCTTTTCCCCTTTTCCCATGAGTATTATCGCAAATTTGGCTATGAGATCAATATGTCTAGTAGGCAACTGAGTATTCCCTTGTCCGCTACGGCCCATTTTGAGCATCAGGGCAGTATTAGCCAACATATAAAGGGTATGGACACAGGGCCTATACAATCCGTATATAGTAAATATATTTCTGATAAAAACCTTGCAATAGTTAGAGATAAATCCCTCTGGGATGAGTTTTTTGATAACAATCCATACAAGGACAATGTATATATATATCTTTGGCACGACAGGGATGATTGCTTAAGGGGTTATGTAAAGTTTTCCACCAAAAGGACCTCTGGCCATAGTCACGATATGATCATAGGCGAGCTTGTCTATCTAGACAGAGACGCTTTAACAGGTATATTTGCCTTTTTAGGAGATTTTACATCGCAGTTTGAAAATCTTGTATGGGATTGCCCTGAACACCTAGATATACTATCTTATTTTCCAGAACCTTATGATATTGGGCAAAGGATAATCACCAATGGTATGAATCGTGTCATTAACGCAAAGAATGCGCTTAACCTATTGAGCCCGCCAAAGGGTAGTGGAGAGGTAGTAGTTTATGTAGTTGATAGCTTTTTTGATAAAAATACAGCTTGTTACAAAATTATGTGGGAATCAGGAAGTTTGGAGGCTACTACTACTCAAAAGGAGCCTGATATGACACTTGATATAAGGCAACTAGCCCAGCTGATGACAGGATATAAAAATCCGATATCACTTATGGAGGCTGGCAAGGTAGAAGTGAGGAGCAAGCTGGATATTTTAACCCGTTTGTTTGCCCCCAAGAAGTTATACATTAATGATAAATTTTAGTAGTATGCAGGCAGATGTGGTATGTTGACTTATAAAACACCATATGGTACAATAAAATCGTATAAAAAAAAGCTGTATATTAGTGCAAAGTGTTGAAGTTTACATGGTTTTGCGTTACACCTTATTCCAGTTTGAAACCCATACGGGTTTTAATAAATAATATATATATAGGAGGTATTAATTATGTCAAAAGGTCTTAAAAAAATATTGACCTTAATGATGGTAGTTGTTATGGCATTGGCCTTGGCTGCAGGATGTAACCCATCTGAACCAACTGGTGATCCTACTGATGATCCAGGCCCTGCTACAGATGCACCTACAACAGAGCCAGAAGAAGTTAGAGACTTAGCTGACAGGACTATTAAAGTAGCTGCGTGGTGGGATATGGAGCCAGAGGAAGGCACACCCGGTGGTGACCGCCAACTAGCCCGAAGAGAAGAGATGCAGGCAAAGTACAATTTCACATTTGAATATGTTATTGATGAATGGGAAATGGTTAACGAAACATACTCCTCATCTGTACTTTCAGGTACTCCTTTTGCTGACATAGCTACGCTAGAGGACAACTGGCTATTACAGCACGTAAAATTAAACGAAGTTTCCCCTTTAGAAAACCTAATAGACTTCAGCGACGAGAGCAAATGGGATCCCATGACTCGCGACATGACAACCTATGACGGTCATGTATATGGCATGGCTACAGGTAAATGGTGGCCAAGGGCAATGTTCTTCTTTAACAAGAGAATATTTGATGATGCTGGTATTCCTTACCCCTATGAGCTCCTAGATAGCAAAGAGTGGACCTTTGATAAGGTTAAAGAAATTGCAATAGAGCTTACAAAAGACACAACAGGCGACGGCACGATAGATCAATGGGGCTTAGCCGGTATAGATATGGATGTAAGTATGGTCTATTCCAATGGTGGAGAAATGGCTACTTATACAGACGGCGTAGCCACAATAAACCTAAGAGAGTCCAATGTACAGAATGCTCTACAGACATTCTGGGATTGGTGCAATGTTGACCAGATAGTCTTCAACAAGTTCGACTTTCCAGTTCCGGAAGGGGAGGACATTCCTTGGGATCTCGCCAAGAGACAGTTTAACGACGGTAATATTGGTATGTTCTGGTACCAGTACTGGTCAGTAGACCAATTTAGCGAAGAGATGGCTGACGACTATGGTATCATCTTACCACCTATCGGACCAGATGATCCAGACCAGAGTTACAAGGCTGTAGTTTCAGGTCACAACTTCCAGACTATTCCCAACAACGTTACAAACCCTGAAGATATCGCATTTATTTGGGATAAATGGACAGAACCATTTGAAGAAGACCTAGAAAACCCAGATTCATGGAAAGAAGCTCATGAAGAAAAGCTACGTGATGACGAGTCCATCGATATACTAGAGTACATGTATGAAGAAAATGCATATGTACCAATTGGTATATTCGGTATTAAAAACACCGTCGAACCATGGTGGGCTGCACAGGATGACTTGCTAAAGGGCGAAAAGACTGTAGCACAGGTTATAGACGAGCAGTTTGACGCACTACAGGCAGGACTTGATGACTATTTAACTGACTAATAAGAGCTAGAAAATTAGCCCGGGTTTCCGGGCTTTTTTTTTATCATTTTGGCAATAATGAATATTATAGGTGGCCATAGTAGTTCAGCCTCAGTGGACTCATTTTGCCCCACCTATCTAGTTCTTGTGGAAAAGGCTACTCATCTATAGTATAATAATGTCGGATATTTTAAATGTTTGTAGCATCCTGTATAGTAGGGAGGACAAATATATATGCTTAAAGGATTAAAGGGCAGGGTGGCACTTTTTTGGCTACACCCCAAGCTAATTATAAACGCCATATATAGCTTCTTTTTAAACTTATTCTATTGCTTTACTAGTTTTTTCAGGTTCAAGATAATTGGTGATTTTCCTAGTAGCATATCTAAGGCTCCCTCGGCACGCCTTAAGATCGACAAGCGGCTATTTCTCGGAGGCAAATACATAGGGGACATGTCCACATCTCGTGCAACCATAGTAATGTACAAGGATTCTATTTTTCATGCAGTAGGCAGGGTCAAGTTGGGTCCAGGTGTCGGTATTGTAACAGGACAGGGTGGAAAACTGACCATAGGCGATAACACTTATATTACAGCTGATTCGGTACTTTATTGCTCTAAGGAAATAGAAATAGGCTCAGATTGTGCCATAGCATGGAATACGACGATAACAGATACCGACTTTCATCACATTATATACCCCGATGGTACAGAGAATGGGATAAGCATGCCCATAAAAATAGGGGACAAGGTTTGGATAGGATGTAACACCACCATATTAAAGGGCATAACAATAGGTGAAAATTCAGTTATAGGTGCCAATACATTGGTAAATAAGGATGTGCCGCCAAATTCTCTTGCTGTTGGAAACCCAATGAAGATAGTCAGAGAGGACATTGATTGGAGAGCTTGATTTTCCTTTTCGGCTCATGCTAGTGAAACCATTATTTGGTTAACATCTAATGGGCAAAGATAGTCACAGTCTAGGATAAACCCAAGCTACTTTATATATGAAAGCCCTCTGAGATAGTAAAAATTCAGAGGGCTTTCATATTAGTACATTAATAGACTCGACTAGTTATTCCTTAACCGTAATCTTTTCACTACTCTCCCAAAGACCATGGATATTGCAGTAGCTGACAGCATAAATAGTACCACATTTATTTAGCTTGACCAGGGTTTTGCCGACTGGTTCATTAAAGGCACCGCTCTCTCCATGACTTGTAAAGTCGAAAGTTGCAAGTTCTACGGGGAACTTTCCGTCGTCTTCAAAGTAAAATACCTTAAACCATGAAATGTGGTGTTCTAATGTATTTGGGTGTGCTACTGCATCTCCTATAGAAACCCCCAACTCAAAGGCTTCGCCTACCTTGACCTCATCAGGGACATGAATCACAGGGACATGCTTTTCGCCCTTCCAATCACCTGATTGGAAGAATTTTGTTATAGAATCCATCTAAAAGACCTCCTCAAAAAGTTTATCAGTATTATCATGTACTATAGATACCCCTTTTATAAAGCTCTAAACGAAAGATACTCTAATCTTGTTTGTTTGCTTGCCTTAGACATTAAAAAGCTGGGCCCCCTAAATCCTGAGCCCAGCATAATAGTTGTATTGGTCTTGTATTTCTAAGGTCTTAGTTACTTGCTAAGGCCATCTAGTATATACTGGTTTACTGTAGCTTCGAGCAACTCCTGTCTACCAGACCTATTGACTATTTCATTGCCCATAGCGTACTTTTCTAGCTCCTTAAGGCCTACCTTGCCCTCTACTATATCGGCGCCTATACCCTTTGTATAAGAGCTGTAGCGTTCCTTTACAAAGTCTTCTAGCTTGCCGTCTTCCAGCATACGGTGTGCGATCTTGAGACCCTGAGCAAAGGCGTCCATACCAGCGATATGTGAGTAGAACATATCAGAGGCCTCAAAGGATGGTCTCCTTGGTTTGGCATCAAAGTTTAATCCGCCGTTCCCTAGTCCACCATTTTTAAGTATCTCATACATGGCCATTGTTGTTTCATATAGGTCAGTGGGGAACTGGTCTGTATCCCAACCGAGCAACATATCGCCCTGGTTGGCGTCCACGCTACCGAGCATACCGTTAATACGTGCATAATGAAGCTCATGTTGCATGGTATGTCCGGCCAATGTGGCATGGTTTGTTTCTATGTTAAGCTTGAAGTTCTTGTCTAGTCCATAGTTTTTCAGGAAACCAACCACAGTAGCACTATCAAAATCATACTGGTGCTTTGTCGGTTCCATTGGCTTGGGCTCTATGTAGAAGGTACCATCAAAGCCTATTTCCTTGGCGTAATCAACAGCCATGTGCATAAACCTTGCCATGTTATCGAGTTCAAGCTTCATATCAGTGTTTAAAAGGGTTTCATAACCTTCGCGTCCACCCCAGAAGGTGTATCCACCGCCGCCAAGCTCATTGGTGACCTCTAAGGCCTTTTTTGTCTGAGCCGCCGCATATGCAAATACATCAGCGTTGCTAGAGGTAGATGCTCCGTGTACAAAACGGGCATGGGTAAACAAACTGGCTGTGCCCCATAAAAGCTTGACTTTAGAAGTAGCCATTTTCTCCTTTATTAGAGCGACTATTTCATCAAGGTTTTTGTTGGTCTCTGCCAGACTATCTCCCTCAGGTGCTATATCCCTATCGTGGAAGCAAAAGTATTCTACACCTAGCTTGTCAAAAAAGTCAAATGCAGCTTCTACTCTGGCCTTGGCTAATTCCATTGGATCAGTAATACTGTCCCAGGGTCTTTGCATTGTAGCCGTGCCGAAGGGGTCTACACCACCGCCAGTAAAAGTGTGCCAAAAAGCGATGGAAAATTTGAGATGTTCTTTCATTGTCTTGTCGCCTACAACTTCATCTGGGTTGTAGAATTTAAAAGCCATTGGATTGTCAGAGTTTTTCCCCTCATAAGCTATACGGGGAACATCCTTAAAAAATTCTTTCATAATGACATTTTCCTCCTAACATAAAATTGATGCATATATCTCGCAGCTACCATTTTTTGTGGTCTTTTGTGCTTATACTGCATAAATATAGCATACCATATTTGTTTGTTGTGTTCAAGATTCTTACAAGCTACTAGTCTTATTACACAATTAATATAAACCACTTTCTATACTTTAAAGCAGGCGTTTTGCTATTTGCCTAATAAAATATTTAGGATACACAAACCTAATACTACTAACAGACTGTAAGATGTTTTCATTTGCATAAGGGAGTGCTATAATATAGGAAGTAACAAAATGGAGGTTCTAAATGTCAACATATGATTTAATTGCAACTGCTACCTTTGGGCTAGAGGCTATCGTGGGCAGAGAGATAAAAGCTCTAGGATATAATGATATATCAGTTGATAATGCAAGGGTTGTATTCAAGGGAGATGAGCAAGCAATTTGCAGGAGCAACCTTTGGCTTAGGTCTGCAGACCGCGTTTTTATTAGGATGGGCGAGTTTAAAGCCCTGTCCTTTGAAGAGCTTTTTGAGAAAACAAAGGCCTTACCCTGGGGTGACATACTACCCGAGAACGCCTGTTTTCCTGTAGAGGGCAAGTCCATAAATTCAAAGCTTTTCAGTGTTCCAAATTGCCAGGCTATCGTAAAGAAGGCCATTGTTGAAAAGCTCAAGCAAAAGTACAAGGTAAACTGGTTTGAGGAGGATGGACCGAGGTATACCATAGAGGTTGGGCTTTTAAAGGATATAGCGACACTGACCATAGACACAAGTGGTGTTGGCCTCCACAAGCGTGGCTATAGGCAAAGGGCAGGTGGGGCCCCCCTAAAGGAAACCCTAGCGGCTGCTATGGTTGATTTGAGCTTTTGGAATAGGGAAAGACAGCTCCTAGACCCCTATTGTGGGTCTGGTACAATCCCTATTGAGGCTGCCATGATAGGACTTAATATGGCACCTGGCCTAAAAAGAAGCTTTGCCTCCGAGGACTGGCCCCTGATACCAAGCCACCTATGGGACCAGGCAAGAGAGGAAGCAAATGATGCAATAGATAGGTCAGTGGATTTCAGGGTTTTGGGATCAGACATAGATGGTAGCGCACTAGGGACTGCCAGGCATAATGCACAGCTTGCAGGTGTAGAGGATTATATTGCATTTCAGACATTGGATGCAGCTGAAATAAGCTCTAAAAGAAAGTACGGTTGCGTAATTACAAATCCCCCTTATGGGGAAAGACTTGGAGAGATTGGAGAGGCAGAGGCCTTGTATAGGGAGATGGGACAGACCCTTGGCAAGCTGGACACCTGGTCTATATACGTACTTACAGCCCATGACCAATTTGAACGACTCTATGGTAGGAAGGCTGACCGCAAACGAAAGCTCTATAATGGTAGGATCAAGGTGGATTATTATCAGTTTTACGGTCCCAGGCCACCCCGCAGACATATTGAGAGCCAAGATGATTAAAAGTGACTGGCAAGTTGAAAAACGTCTACCCTCTTGACCTTGAAAAATGCTGGCTGAGGGGATACAATATAATGAATAGTTTATGATACGGAGGATTTATATGACTAGTAA
>DASRNC010000027.1:0-6166 GCA_035647595.1 Bacillota bacterium
AATTTAAGTTGAACTTTTACTAAAACCATATAATAAAGACAATTTGAGAGGGGAGTAATATAAAGCATGGCTAGTAACTTGATAAGAGAAAAGGTGTATGACTTTCTACGGGAAAACAAGATGGACCATCAGGGTATCGACTTTGACAGTGAGCTAAATACATTTCTAAAGGATATGACAGATGGTTTAAAGGGGGAGGACAGTAGCCTTGATATGCTCCCGACCTATATATCATTAGAAGATGATATAAAGACCAATGAGAGAGTAATCGTCATAGATGCCGGTGGCACAAACTTTAGGGTAGCAACAGTATACTTTAATGATGACAAGGAGCCTGTCATTGAGGATTTTAACAACTATCCCATGCCTGGTATCAAGGAAGAGATATGTAGGGATGAGTTTTTCGATACCATTGTAAAATACATAAGTCCCGTCCTTGACAAGAGTGATAAGGTCGGCTTTTGCTTTTCCTATCCTACAGAGATATTACCAAGTGGCGACGGCAGGCTAATTCGTTTCAGCAAGGAGATAAGGGTTAGAGATATGATAGGCCAGGCTATTGGGCAAGGAGTACTCCAGGCTGCAGAAAAGGCTGGCCATAAGGCAGATAAAAAGATGGTTATTTTAAATGATACTGTGTCAACCCTATTAGGTGGCAGGACCACATACCCCAACCGTAGCTATAGTAGCTATGTAGGCTTTATACTCGGTACAGGTACTAATACCTGCTATATAGACAATGTTGGCAATATTGAGAAAATCGGTGATAGGGACAGGGGCTTTAAAAATATGCTCATTAATATGGAGTCTGGAGGCTATGGAAAGGCGCCAACCGGTATTATAGATGATGGGTTTGATGCCACAACCATTAATCCTAACCAATCTAGGTTTGAGAAAATGATATCTGGCGCATACCTTTATGGTTTACTCTTAGCCTTGTTTAAAAAGGCTGCCAAGGTGGGCCTCTTTTCAAGTAGCCTTAATGGTCAGTTAGGCAAGCTTGATGATTTTACCGCCTTTGATACTGACGCATTTTTAGATTATCCCTATGGTGACAACCTGCTCTCTAACATTTGTAGCCAGGATCCTGCAGAAGGAGCTCTTGACCGGCAAACCCTTTATTTCTTGATAGATGCCTGTATTGAAAGGGCAGCCAAGCTTGTCGCCCTCAACCTAACAGCTGTGGCAGTAAAATCTGGTGCAGGGACTGATCCTACTAGGCCCATATGCATTACAGCTGATGGTTCAACCTTTTACAAGCTCAAGTCCATGGAGGAAAAAATCCAGTACTATGTAAAGAAGCATATGGTAGATGATAGGGGACTTTACTATGAATTTGTCAAGGCAGACAATCCAAACCTGATAGGGTCAGCTATAGCAGCCCTATCAAGATAAAAAAGGGACAGGCAAGGCTTTAAGCCGAACCTGTCCTTATTACTATTCTATAAGTGCTAGTATTACCCTAAGGGTCCTTTTTTCTATCTTTTCCCTGCCTTTAGCCTAGTAAAAAGGCTTTTTAGTTGGTATAAACTACTCTTAGTAAATCCTGTACATGCCACTTAGGGCTAGTAGGGCAAACATATATAGGCAGTTGTCATAATAGCGCCTATCACCCTTGCGTAGAGGTAGGTCCCAAAAGGCCCTAACAAATTGCTCTATATGAGGGCCGTTTGCTGCTAGTGATGCCTGGGCATTTGTTGCCAAGAGGCCATGGGGATGCAAGGCCTTTTCGTCAAGCCTAGTCCCATCTATATCGTATACGTAGTAATCATCAAGCTTGAAGCCGATTTCAGCAAAGAAGCTCTGAATATTGTCTGCGATGGTACTATTTATGTCGGTTTTGCCAAACCATGCACTATCAAGGCCGATATTTGCAGCAACCCGGTAGGAATCACTGTAAAAGTATTGGTGGGGACCCTTGTGGGGCTCACCAGTATACTCTGCATATTCAGGTGCTAGGCCTGTGACTGGATGACAGCTGGTTTTTAAGTACTGCCTGCTAGCCTCAGCAGCCTGCTTCCAAAAGTCACTATCCTCTTTGTTGGCATATTCAGCGAACAATTCGTAAAAGTGGGGAAGGTGATAGGATGGGTCACTAAAAGAGCTCTCTGGTACGAATTTAATCAGCTTGTTTTCTGGGTGCCACATGGGGTCACCTGGCTTTCCGCCCTCACCCTTGTGAACACATTCATGGAGTATGTATTTAGCCTGCTTGCTATAGTCAAAGGGGGGCTGGCCGTCTCCCCAACGCCTTGATGCAAAAAAGAGGGCAAGGGCATAGTACTCTTCTCCATCGGGAGCAGGCCCATCTGAGTTCCGCCTTCCGTCTAGGGCACAGGACCAGGCAAAGTAGCCACGATACCTGCCACTATCGTGTTGCATATAGGTTTTTGACCACTTCCATAGCCTATCAAATTCCTCCTTTCGGTCTAGCTGTAGGCACATCATCATGCCATATGACATGCCCTCTGTACGCACATCATTGTTGCCGGTGTCGGTTATATAACCCATATCATTGCCTACAGGATGATATACCCTGTTAGGTCCATAAAACACTTCATGGAAGGCATTGTCTACTTTTTTTCTAATTGCTTGGTCTGAATAACCAAATTCCTTAAATAGGTTTGGATACCTGCCTGTATGGTATGCTCCTTTTGCCATTGTCATTTGTATACACCCCTTGTGATTTCTTCCTTGCTAATACCATTATACAAAGGCCATGCTTTTTAGACAACTATAGTCCTTAATTGAATAGTAAAATGCTATATGATATTGTAGTCTATCAACTCTAGTTTTTAAAATTTCCTACCTCCGCCGCCGTGACTTCTGCCGCCACTACTCCTGTGGGTGCTGCTTCTGCTACCGCTGCTACGACCCCGGCCACCACTAGAAGAGGAGGTATTGACCATGACCTTTGAGGTGGTTTGCCTAATGTATAGGTCCTTTTGCCCTGTTATTTTAAAGCTATCGCCTTGCTCATATGTCATCTTGGATGTAGTTACCCTACCTTGACTTGTTTTTGATAACATTATTGTAATAAAAAGCGCTAACACTCCAGCTACTATATAAACCAAAGGCGTTTTCATCATGGCCAATGCTTTTTCAAAATAGGTAACTGGCCTTCCATCATAATAGTCTATCCTGCCCGTCTCTGTATCGTAATTGTGCTGGTCAGAAGGTATGCCTTGTATTGCATAGCTATCTACTTGGTCTAAGAAGGCGTTACATGCATTGTAGTAATCAGCACTGCTTAGATGTGGAGCGACTGCATCTAGGACTCTGTCAATCCTATAGTCTGTGAAAACCCTTATACCAAGACCTTCTGTGGAAATATACAAATCTCTTTCGCCCATGTTTATTAGTAGTAATAATCCGGAATGATCAGCACCAATGCCAAAGCCATTGTCTTCATAGTAATCATCAGCATAGTCCCTTGGGCTTTTACGCCCTATGTCATCTGTTATAACTATGGCAATATCTAGCCCATGCTTGGGTACAAGCTGGTCTATTCTACTTTGTAGGCTTGCTAGCTCATCAGATGATAGGTAGTATAAATAATCCTTTATGTTGTCGGTGTGACCAGCAAAGGCAGTGCTCAGTAAAGTCAGCGTTAGTAAGATAGTTATAATAAAAGCACTAAATTTTTTAAACAAATAGAGCACCTCCAAACACAGCCACAATCCAAGTAGCTGCAAAAATGCCAGCAGCGAATAAAAATTGCTTTTTCTTGTCGATTGGGGTTTCACCTGAAACCTTGCCAGTTTGACCATTTATTATAAAGGTGTGGGACTTGTCCTTGTATTTGTTTACAAGCAGGTATACAGGTAGCATGGCATAATTGTCTACAACCTCGCAAAAGTTTACTTGCTTGTTTTTTATAGTAGTAGAGCTGTAGCCATTTATTGTAGTCTTGAGCCTGTCTTCAGCATAGCGTTCAACTCTCTTTTTCATTGCATTCCCCGCATCCTCAGACTCTACATCATATCTCTCGGCCATAAAACCGGACATATATTGCATAGAGAAATCTGTAATATCGCTATAGTTATATGGCTCTATCAGCTCCATCAATTCATCACTTAGTTTTATGGAGGCATCAACTGGTATCATCTCATACCCAATATCGCCTGAACGCATAATACTATAATATTTTGTCTGCGTAATTCTGTAATCCCCTTGTCTCCAAGTTTTTATTTTCCTTCCTTCGCCTTCTACCATAGCATCTATTTTGCAGTCAAATAGCCAGTAGGGTGCATATATACCAGTGACCTTGTCTATCTCTTCCTGGTGCTTAAACTCAGTCGGTGCAAATATCCTTTTACCTATCCACTTGCGGTAAATCTCCTTTGCATTAGGTTTAGTAACTCTAAATGGAATAACATACCTTGGCTTAAAACGGCCAGAAAACCTAGTTTTAATTACTGTTGGGCTCTTGCAGTAAAGACAGAAAGTAGCTGACGTTGTATCGTCAGCTAGTAGGTCTGCACCGCAGTTGTTACAATGATATGCATCCAGCTCTGGCATATCCTCATCGGGTATTTCTTTTATTGTTTGAGCAGAATCAAGTTGCTCCTTTTCATATTCACTAAAGCAGTATTCACACTTCCATTTTTGAGAGGGAGGGTCAAACTTGAGTCCTGCCTTGCAGCTCAGGCACTTATATTGCTTTATACTCATTTACTCACTTCCAATTCTTAGGGTTTTAAAAACTTTCCTTATCATTCCTTATCATTTTCATCGAAAGGATCGCCACATTTAGGACAGAACTTAGGAGCGTTTTTTGGATCCTCAGGTACATAACCGCATTTATCGCACTTGTAGCTTACTTCTTCTGGTCGCTTGCTGCCGCAATCAGGGCAGAAATTCCCTTCTGAAACCTCTCTACCACATGAACAGTTCCACACATCCGAGCTAGCTTGCTCAGGCTTTTTACTACCGCAATTTGTGCAAAAGGCTGAGTCATCGCCCATACTATTGCCACACCCACAGGCCCATTTGCCTTGCTCTACTGCTTGCCCTTGTGGCTGTTGAGGCTGCTGCTCTTGCGATTGTTGAGGCTGTTGAGGTTGTTGTTGCTGGGCTTGCTGGTTTGGCATAGCGCCCATTGCGCCCGCAGCATTCATACCCATAGACATACCGGCAAAGCCTAGCATTGCTCCGCCTTCGTTTGAGCCTGCGGCTTCTAAGCCTTTTGCCAAGGAGCCAGTCATACGGGCAGCCCTTGCATTTGGATCAAAGAGTATGGAGTCGCTTGCATATTTTTCAAGCAGTTCGTTTGTTTTTTCATCAAAGGATATACCGGCAATACCTACACTGTGAATGAAAAAGCCCCTCTTGGATAGCCATTCCTTGTCAAGAACATCAGCCATAAATTCGCCTAGTTCCATAGTTTTAGTGGCGATATCTGATACGAGTACGTTGGTGGTTGCCAGGGTTGATAGGGCTGTTGTATAAGCCATGAGAAATTCATTTATATACTGCTCTGCCATATCGGTCATGCTGAGATTTTTTTCACCTGTTTTGTTGCAGACTTCACTGTAAAATAATAGGGGGTCTGCAATCTTGATAGAGTATGTTCCAAAGGATGTGACCTTGCAGGGGACAACGCGACCAGGAACCAGTACCCTATCCGTATAGGATACAGGGTTTTTTGTGCCAAAGCGTATATCTGGTATCTCCTGCTTATTAATATACACAACCCGCTGTTTTACAGGAGTTGTGCCACCAAACTTGAAGCGTTCCCAGGAATCCTTGATGGTGTTTATAAAACCACCTGGTCGCTTTATGGCATTGCGTCCAGTATTACCATAGCCCTCCACCTCTTCACCTGCATCTGATTTGAAGAATATTGAGGGGGCCCTTGAGTTGTCAATCTGGTAGTATCCAGGATCATCAGTAGCTGCGATTATTTTGCCACCGTCTACTAGTAGCATGAATACATTCTCTGGTACATGAATTACTGATCCATTGGAAATGACATCGCTCGTCTTCTTTTTGTTTGAGCTCCTTTTGTCCTTCCTAATTGGTACTCCGTAGGTCGCTATTATCGAATTGTCTATTTTTTGTGGCTCTATCGTTTCTAGCCATTGATCGGCTGCTGCGCCGCCTAATGCGCCTAATCCAGCCTTAATAATACCCATATTACCCATCCCCTTTGTTTGTATTTTTG
>DASRNC010000028.1:0-2742 GCA_035647595.1 Bacillota bacterium
ACTATATAGGTAGAAGTCTTTAATAATATGACACGGGAGGGCTTTTGATGAAATTACATAAAGATGATTTTGGTTCAACTACTAGTCATGACAACAAATTGTATGATGAATGCTGGCTTAGATACAAAAGAATAAATGACAACGAGTATCTGGATAGCTTTAACAATTGTTTAGATACAGTGTCTTATAAGCGAGAGGGTATTGTAGCAAAGACCGCCCTTAATGAACTCACCAGCGGGCTAAGCAAACTAACAGGAAATAGCCCAAGCCTGGTAGAGGAAATAGATGGCAACTGCATTATACTTTCTGTAGCAGCGAGCAAGCTCAAAGCGAACAAAGCATTATCTGATAGTGGAATAGAAAATATTGAACCTGATGGATTTTTAGTAACAAATATTAAGGAAAATAATTATAAGAAGATATACATTATAGCAGAAACGAGCAGAGGCCTATTGTACGGAGTATTTAGGTTCCTTATGTATATGGTCCAGCGCAAAGATGTTGAAAGTTTACATATACTCGAAAACCCCAAAAATCCACTCAGGATGATAAACCAGTGGGATAACCTAGATGGTTCTATAGAAAGAGGCTATGCAGGCAGGTCAATTCTTTATAATAAAAACTCTCTTACAGAGGATAGAGCCAGAGTTAGGGACTATGCCAGGTTACTAGCCTCCGTGGGTATCAATGCAATAGCAATCAATAATGTAAATGCCCACCAAGAGGAAACAAGACTGGTTAATGACAAAATAGACATGGTTAAGCACCTAACTGAAGTTTTTAGAGATTATGGTATAAGGGTATTTTTAAGCATAAATTATGCTAGCCCCATTGATATAGGAGACTTGTCAACAGCGGACCCCCTAGATGAGCAAGTCGCCAATTGGTGGAAGAAAAGAGTGGAATACATTTATGGAATCATTCCTGATTTCGGAGGCTTTTTGGTAAAGGCTGATTCTGAAAATAGGCCAGGGCCATTTACATATAGCCGTAATCATGCAGAAGGTGCCAATATGCTAGCTAGTGCACTAAAGCCATATGGTGGCTTCCTTATATGGCGTTGCTTTGTATACGACTGTCAGCAGGATTGGCGCGACCTTACTATTGACAGGGCTAAGGCAGCTTATGACAATTATCATTACCTTGATGGAAGCTTTGCCGATAACGTACTACTTCAGATTAAAAACGGGCCTATGGACTTCCAGGTTCGTGAGCCGGTATCACCATTATTTGGAACAATGGAGAAAACCAATCAGATTCTTGAGCTTCAGGTCACACAGGAGTATACAGGTCAACAAAAACACCTATGCTACCTAGTACCTCAATGGAAGGGAATCCTAGATTTCGATACAAAGGCTAAGGGAGACGGCTACCCTTTAAAGAAGGTAGTAGATGGTTCAACCTTTGCTATGAAGCATTGTGGTATTACCGCAGTTAGCAATGTAGGCAATGATTACAATTGGACAGGCCATTATATGGCTCAAGCCAATTTATATGGGTATGGTAGACTTACCTGGGATCCTGACCTATCCACAGAGGGGATTACGAGTGAATGGATATCCTGCACATTTGGTAATGATCCAACCATAATGGACATAGTTTCAGATATGATGCTAGGCTCATGGGCAACCTATGAAAACTACACATCACCTCTTGGAATTGGTTGGATGGTAAATCCAAACCATCATTATGGACCTAGCGTAGATGGCTATGAGTACTCAAAGTGGGGGACCTATCATAGGGCTGATTTTGAAGCTATAGGTGTGGACAGGACTGTAGCTAAGGGGACGGGTTATACTGCTCAATATAGGCAAGAGAATTTCAGCATGTATGAATCCTTGGATACTTGTCCAGAGGAGTTAATATTGTTTTTCCACAGGCTACCTTATACATACAAGCTAAAGAGTGGGAAGACTATAATACAACATATTTACGATACCCATTTTGAAGGAGTAGACCAGGCAATGCTATTAAAGGACCAATGGGTATCACTAAAGGATAAGATAGATTCATGTAGATATGACCACATCTTAGCCAGATTGAACGAACAAATTGAACATGCCAAGGAATGGCGAGATGTAATAAACTCTTACTTTTATAGGAAAGCTGGTATAGAAGACGTTCATGGAAGGGAAATATTCTAGTAACCTTTTAAAAAATCAAATAATACTTTTTAAATGTGCATCTATTAACGATGCACATTTTTTTAACTAAATCAGGCAAAATATATTGACAGAACATAAATATGGGCATATCATATAAAGCACATAGGAATAGTGGGTATTAAAAAAAGGAGCTGACTTAGATTGAAAATTTCCTCAAAGGGCAGATATGGACTTGTAGCTATGCTTGATCTTGCTATTCATTCAAAAGATGAGCATATTTCCTTGAATAGCATCGCACAGAGGCAGGATGTTTCTGCCAGCTACCTTGAACAGGTTTTTTCAACACTACGAAAGTCTGGATTAATTAATAGCTTAAAGGGTGCCCAGGGTGGTTATACATTAAGTGTTAGTCCAATCAATATAAGGGTAGGAGATATATTAAGGGCGCTAGAGGGTGAGCTGATTGTAGTCGATGAAGAGCAAGGGGAGAATAGCAGTATTCAACATTGTATAAGAAAAAATGTATGGGAAAGGTTAAACACACAAATAAGCGAACTTGTAGACTCTATAACGCTAGAGGACCTACTTAAGGAATATAATAAACAGCTTGGAGAAGGCAATTTTATGTACTATATTT
>DASRNC010000029.1:0-6012 GCA_035647595.1 Bacillota bacterium
ATTATTAAGTGATTATTTAGTAGGTTTAAAGAGAAGATATAGTATCTAAAAGAAATCCCCACTACGAATTGGAGGAATAAGTTTGGCGAACCAAAGAGTAGAGAAAGTAACTGAAAAACTTGTATCACCTATCATTGAAAAGCTCAAGTGTGAATTGGTGGACATTGAGTACAAAAAAGAAGGAAGTCAGTGGTATTTAAGAATATACATAGATAAATCCGGTGGTGTTACTATAGATGATTGCCAGGCTGTTAGCGAACGGGTCAGCGACTTGCTCGATGAGGCAGACCCAATACCGTATAGCTATATCCTAGAGGTTTCATCTCCAGGACTAGATAGGGTCCTTAAAAAAGAAGCTGATTTCATTAGATATACAGGAAGCAAAGTGGATATAAGTCTATACAGGCCTGTCCATGCTAGCAAAAAACATACAGGTGTACTTGAAGGGATCTCCGATGATTTATTATCAATCAAGGTAGAAGAGGAGATAATAGCTTTTAAGCGAACAGATATTGCCATGGTGAGATTGGCTGTTGAGTTCTGAAGCTCATAAGGAGGAGTAAAATGACTGGGGAATTACTAAACGCACTTGATCAGATTTGTGATGAAAAGGGAATAGAGAAGAGTGTTCTCATAGAAGCTATAGAAGCGGCATTAGTTTCTGCATACAAAAAGAACTTTGGTGCCGCACCTAATGCAGAGGTTGGCATAAACATAGAGACTGGCGAAGTAAAAGTGTATGCATTAAAAAAGGTTGTAGAAAATGCAGAAGATAAAATGCAAGAAATTGAGCACTCAGAAGCTAAACAAATAGATCCCAGTATCGAAATAGATAGCACTATAAAAATAGAGGTGACTCCAAAGGATTTTGGTAGGATAGCAGCCCAAAACGCCAAGCAGGTAGTTGTGCAGCGAATACGCGAAGCAGAACGGGGCCTCGTATACGAGAAATTTTTAGAAAAAGAAAACGAGATTATTACCGGTTTAGTACAACGAATAGAAAAAAGGACTGTGTTTATTGACCTTGACAAAATAGAGGCTATATTACCCCCCAATGAACAGGTGCCAGGTGAGGATTACAGGGTAAATAACCGTATAAAAGTATACATAACAGAGGTAAAAAAGACCTCAAAAGGACCTCAGGTTATCGTTTCTAGAACACACCCGGGGTTGATAAAACGATTATTTGAAATGGAAGTTCCTGAGGTTGCTAGTGGAGAAGTGGTAATTAAGAATATCACTCGAGAGGCAGGTTCTAGGGCTAAAATTTCTGTTTATTCCGAGGATAATAACATTGATCCTATTGGTTCTTGCGTAGGACCAAGGGGCATGCGTGTCCGGCAGATAGTAGAGGAACTTAAAGGAGAAAAAATCGATATAATAAAGTGGAGTGACAATCCAGGAGAGTATATCGCGAGTGCCCTAAGTCCATCAAGAGTTATTGCTGTTGATGTATTTGATGAAGAGAAATCAGCCAGGGTTATTGTGCCAGACAACCAATTATCTTTAGCCATTGGCAAAGAAGGGCAGAATGCACGACTGGCAGCAAAGCTTACAGGCTGGAAAATTGATATAAAAAGTGAAACACAGGCATCCGACTTGGATAGTATGGGATTATAGGAAAGGGTGACTTTCTTATGGCTAAAAGGCGTAAGGTGCCGATTCGTATGTGCATTGGCTGCCGGGAAATGAAAGAAAAAAAAGAAATGATAAGGATTGTGAAAAGTCCTGATGGGTTAATTAACATTGACATAAAGGGAAAGGCGCAAGGAAGAGGTGCCTATATATGCCCACAAGAACTTTGCTTTGACAGGGTAGCTGAAAACAAATTATTAGAGAAAACTTTTAAAAAGCAGATAGAAGAGGACTTATATTTAAAGCTGAAAAGACAGTTGAAAAAAGGTGAGCAGTTATAATAGGAAAAGAAAAATTTTATTCCTTACTAGGTTTGTGCCAAAAAGCAGGCAAGCTTGTTGCTGGCAACACAAGATGTGAGAGTACAATAAGAAGTGGGAAAGCAAAGCTTGTTATCATAAGTAAGGAAGCATCTAAAGAAACAGCAAAAAGGTACAATAGACTAAGTGAGAGATATAATCTTCGATTAATTACTGCCGGAAGTAAGCAGCAACTTGGAAACTCAATAGGCAAGGTGACGAGAACGGTGATTGTGATTATCGATAAATCATTTGCGGATATGATAATAAATCACATAGAAGCAAATAAATCCAGCGCGGGGGTGATTAACAATGGCGAAAATCAAAGTATTTGAAACAACAAGAGATGTAAAAAAGAATGTAAGCAAACTGGTAGACCAGATGGACAAGTTTAGGGTTGATGTCGACCAGTATTTGAAATTAGTGAGCACAGCTAAAGATAAGGTAGAGCAAGAAGTTAGGGCCCTAGAAGAAAAAAGAAGGATGGAAGAGCTTGCTATAAAAGCACAAGAAGAGCAAAAGTTAAAAGAAGAATTAGCAGAAAAGGAAAAATTACAGCAAGAGAAGGATGGGTCTAAAGAAGCAGCACAAGAAAAAGAAGACAAAATAATTGTTGATGATAAAAAGGAAACAAAGAAATCAAGTACTGAAGATGATAGTCATAAGGTTGATAAGCCTACTGTTAAAAGACAGGAAGAGGCAAAAAGTGATCAGCGTAAAACAAGTATTATTAGTGGTAAAACTGATAGCAAATCAGTCAAAACGGACAAGGCAGGCAAGAAGAGGACGTTTGATGATCATAAAAACAGAAGAGGCAAACCGGGTGATTTAGTTGGTAAATTCATGTCACAGGCTCCGGTTGCAAGCGATAAGGATAAAAGTGAAGTTACAAAAAGCAAGGATAATAGATATAGCAATGAACATAACAAAGGCAGGAGACGAAAGAAAAAGAAGAATCATTGGGAGGATTCAAATCCGAATATTCTGAGAAAGAGAAAGCCTAAAAAGACAAAGCCGTCTACTCCGCCACCAGAGAGGAAAAAAGCTATAACAATGGGAGAAATTATTACAGTAAAAGAACTATCAGAGAAAATCGGAATACCAGTAGCTGATTTAATAAAGAAACTCATGGGTCTTGGAGTGATAGCTACAATAAACAATGAAGTAGACTACGATACAGCGAGCCTTATAGCATCTGAATACAAGATAAAGCTAGAAAAAAAAGCAGTCAAAACATACGAGGAAAAGCTTATAGATCAAGATATAGAGGATAAGCCTGAGAATTTGAAGGAACGACCACCAATAGTGACCGTAATGGGCCATGTTGATCATGGGAAAACCTCTTTGCTGGATGCTATAAAGGACTCACATGTAACAGACCAAGAGGCTGGGGGCATAACACAGCATTTGGGAGCATACACAGTCAATGTCGACAATAAGGCTATTTGTTTTGTAGACACACCTGGACATGAGGCTTTTACCTCAATGCGTGCTAGAGGCGCCCAAGTGACGGATATAGCTATACTTGTAGTAGCAGCTGATGATGGTGTGATGCCACAAACAATAGAGGCTATTAACCATGCACAAGCAGCCAAGGTACCGATAATAGTAGCTATAAATAAAATGGATCGTCCAACCGCAGAACCAGAAAGAATAAAGCAGCAGCTTACAGAGTATGGATTAGTTGTAGAGGAATGGGGCGGAGATACGATAGCAGTGCCGGTATCTGCCATAAAAAAGGAAGGTATAGATAACCTGCTAGAAATGATTTTGTTAGTTGCTGAAGTGCAAGGGATAAAAGCAAATGCAAAAAGACTAGCAAGGGGCACCATAATAGAGGCAGAACTTGACAAGGGAAGAGGGCCAGTTGCAACAATACTTGTACAAAATGGAACACTTAATACAGGTGATTCCATAGTAGCTGGTACTACTTATGGTAGAGTTCGCGCTATGATAGATGATAAGGGAAACCGTATAAAGAATGCAGGCCCATCAACACCTGTTGAAGTGCTTGGTTTATCTGCTGTACCAGATGCCGGTGACCTAATGTATGCTGTCGAGGATGACAGATTAGCAAAACAGGTAAGTGGAGAAAGAAAAGACAAGCTAAAAGTGCAGCAATCAAAGATGACTTCAAAGACATCTTTAGATGAGTTATTCAGTCAAATAAAAGCGGGTGAAGTCAAGGACCTAAACCTCATAATAAAGGCAGACGTACAGGGTTCTGTTGAAGCAGTCAAGCAGGCACTGGAGAAATTAACCAACGATGAGGTCAGAGTCAGAAGTATACACGGTGCTGTAGGAGCTATTACAGAGTCTGATGTTATGTTGGCTACAGCCTCAAATGCCATAATTATTGGGTTTAACGTAAGACCTACAACAAACGCGACTGAACTAGCAGCAAAAGAAAGTATAGATATCCGGCCATATAGGATAATCTATAATGCAATAGAAGACATCGAAGCTGCTATGAAGGGTATGCTAGATCCAGAGTACAAGGAAGTAGTGATAGGTCATGCATCAGTTAGAACAACCTTTAAGGTATCGGCTGCCGGCACAATAGCAGGCTGCTATGTAATAGATGGCAAAATCACTAGGACTGCCGAGGCACGTTTGGTTAGAGATGGTGTCGTAGTACACGAAGGTAAAATAAGCTCTTTAAAACGCTTCAAGGATGATGCTAGAGAAGTTGTTTCAAACTATGAATGTGGTATTATGCTAGAAAACTACAACGATATTAAAGAAGGGGACATCATCGAAGCATTTGTACAAGAGGAAATACAAAGGTAAGCGAGTTGATTAGTAATGGCGGGTTATAGAATTAATAGGATATCAGAGGAAATACGCAGGGAAGTCAGCAATATTATTAGGAATCATATAAAAGATCCAAGAATATCGCAGATGGCATCTATTGTTAAAGTAGATACCACTTCGGATTTACGTATTGCTAAGATATATGTAAGCGTACTAGGTGCTGAAGAGGAAAAGGAAGCCACCATGATAGGACTCAAAAATGCTGCTGGCTTTATGAGAACAGAACTTGGTAAAAGACTTGATGTAAGGCACACTCCTGAGTTACACTTTATTTTGGATAATTCCATAGAGTACAGCGTAGAGATTGCTAAAAAACTGAGAGAAATATCCGAATCAGGAGAAGAAGAATGAATCTCGGCAAGGTAGTAAGTGCAATCAATGAGGCGGAAAGTATAGCCTTAATAGCACATATAATGCCGGATGGGGACACTTTGGGTTCTTGTCTGGCACTTTATTATTCCATTAAAAAACTGAAAAATGAAGTAGAATTATTTTGTACAGATTCCACCCCACAAAACTTGAATTTCCTTAAAGATATAGGTAACTTCAAAAATGACGAAAAAATGGGTAAGACCTATGATTTATGTATAGCTGTTGACTGTAGTGATATATATCGTTTGGGTACCCTAAGGGACTTATTTGAGGCCAGTGCGCGAACCATTTCTATAGACCACCATAGCAGTAATACTTTTTTTGCAGATATAAACCTGGTAGATGCTGATGCTGCAGCAACTGGTGAAATAGTTTACCAGCTACTCATATTGCTACCCAAGGGCATAGATATTAATATAGCGACTGCCCTCTATACAGCTATCACTACAGATACTGGAAATTTTTCCTTTGGTAATACTAGTGCAAATACATTTAGAATAGCTGCAGAACTTACAGAACAGGGAATTAATATAGATGAAATCACAACCAAACTCTTTAGGACAAAAAGTATAGAAAGAATTCAGCTACTAGCTAGAGCATTAAGTTCATTAGAAATGTCTGAAGATAAGAAGATAGCTTTACTAAAAGTAACCCAAAAAGATATGATTGAGATAGGAGCAGCACAGTCAGACACAGAGAATATCATAAATTATGCAAAAGAAATCGAGGGTGTAGAACTAGCCATTTTACTGAAAGAAACTAACAAGAGCAATACAAAGATAAGCCTACGCACCAGTGAGAACCTAGACGCTAGTGAAATTGCCTCATATTTTGGTGGAGGAGGGCACAAGCGGGCAGCCGGAGCCAATATAGAGGATACCTTAAATAAAGC
>DASRNC010000030.1:0-2340 GCA_035647595.1 Bacillota bacterium
AATATAGGCTTATTAAAGAAACAAATTGACAAGTTTAAACCCAGGATTGTTGCAGTAGTAGATAAAAAGAAAGCAGAAATCCTAAAAGATAGCCTAGCGTTTGAAACTGAGCTGTTATCAGGACACGATGCCTTAAAAGAGCTTGCTTCTTTGCATGGCGTAGATATGGTTCTTGTGTCTGTAGTAGGTATTGCTGGCCTTGAAGCCACGTTGGCAGCCCTGGAATCATGCAAGGATGTTGCCCTTGCAAACAAGGAAACGCTTGTAGCAGGGGGCCAGCTTGTAATGGATACAGCAAAAAAAACAGGAAGCAAAGTTATCCCTGTTGACAGTGAACATTCTGCCATATTCCAGTGTATTCAAGGGGCTAAGCAAAAAGAGATTAGCAATATCGTTCTCACTGCATCTGGTGGGCCATTTAGAGGCTTCAAAGAAGAGGACCTCCGACAGGTTACAGCGGAGGATGCCCTAAAGCATCCTAACTGGAGCATGGGTAGAAAGATAAGTATAGACAGTGCAACCTTGATGAATAAAGGGTTGGAAATTATAGAAGCTAAGTGGTTATTTGATCTAAATATGAACCAAGTAAAAGTGGTTGTTCATCCTCAAAGTATAATACATTCAATGGTCGAATTTATTGACGGTTCTGTGCTGGCGCAGCTTGGTATACCGGATATGAGGATACCAATATTGTATGCATTTACTTATCCACACCGAATACCATCACCCGTACCAGCAGTGGATTTACTCAAGCTAAAAGAGCTCACCTTTGAAGAGCCTGATTACAGTGCCTTCCCATGCCTAAACTTAGCAATTAATGCTATTGATATAGGGGGTACGATGCCTGCGGTATTAAATGCAGCCAACGAAGTGGCAGTTGAAAAGTTTTTAAATAGGGAGATAGGGTTTACTGAAATTCCAAGGCTAGTGGGTAATGCCATGGAGTCACATGAGGTTATATTTAAACCAAGTATAAAAGACATATTAAATGTAGACCTACATATTAGAAAACAATATGCTTAAAGGCGGTGTTGAAAACGAACTTATTAATAGCTTTACTATTTTTGGGTATTATAGTCATGATACACGAACTCGGACATTTTCTAGTGGCAAAGGCCGTAGGCATAAGCGCAGAAGAATTTTCCATAGGCATGGGACCACAGCTACTGAAAATCGCAGGTAAGGAGACTATATATTCACTGCGGTTACTTCCTATAGGTGGCTATGTTAAATTCACTGGAGACGATGAAGATACCAGTGACCCAAGAGCCTTTAAAAACTCAAAGATTTGGAAGCGTATGTCGGTTATTGCTGCAGGGCCAATTATGAATTTCATATTGGCAGTACTGCTTTTTACTATCTTATTTATAAGCTATGGAGTGGCAACCGATGTTTTACCTGTTATTGATGATATGATTGAGGCTTCAGCCGCACAAGAGGCTGGTTTATTGCCTGGAGATCGGTTTGTGGCTATTGGTGCTGTGGATCTTGCAGGTATGGATAATACCCAAGCAGTAAGTGAAATTCAAGCAAATATTGCTCAAAATGAAGGTAGTCCGATAGAGATGACCATAGAAAGAAATGGTGAAAAACAAGAGTATACAATAACGCCTAGATTTGATAAGGGTGCGCAAAAGTATCAACTTGGCTTTTATTTTAGACAAGATATAGAGAAGCCTGGTATATTAAAAGCACTAGGCATGTCCTTTGAAAATACAGGATTACTGATAGTAAATATGGTTGACCTATTGGGAAACCTAATCTTTAAAGGGCAAGGAGCCGGTGATGTAGCAGGCCCTGTTGGTATCGTAAGGGAGATTGGTAAAGCAGCCGAGGCTGGGGTTGAGTATCTTCTAACATTGGGTATCATAATAACCGCAAATCTTGGTTTGATAAACCTCATTCCTTTTCCTGCACTAGATGGTGGACGCCTTACGCTATTGATTTTTGAGGGCATCCGAGGCAAACCAATGAACCCAGAAAAGGAAGGTTATATCAATCTAGTTGGCTTTGTACTGCTAATGCTACTCATGCTAGTGGTAACATATAAAGATATATTTGGCGGCTGATTAAAGGGGATATATTTTTTAAGGATGTATGCGGCTAATGGGAAGTGAATATATGGAGACATCCATTGTAATTCCAGCATTCAATGAGGCTGAAAATATAGGACAACTTTTAATAACACTAAATAAATTGCGTGATGAAGTAGAGATACTAGTAGTTAATGATGGCTCAAATGATAGGACAGCTGAATTAGTTGCATCTGCAGGAATAAAGGTATTGAACCTGCCTGAAAACAATGGCAAGAGCTATGCGATGCTACAAGGACTTAATAAC
>DASRNC010000031.1:0-3986 GCA_035647595.1 Bacillota bacterium
GACAATATATACACCCTTAGCAGTATAGATGCTAAACACCTGTCAGCCTTGGAGGACCTATGCAATTTTGTAGGCATAATAATAGAAAATATGAGGCTATTTGACAACATCGAAAAAATCGGCCAAACAGATTTCCTGACGGGTATATACAATAGGAGGGTCGGCATTGAACTCATAAACAAGCTGATAGAAAATACCAATGAAAGCCTAAATCCCTTTACCCTATGCTATGTTGACCTAAACGGTTTGAAGATAGTCAATGATACTAAGGGTCACAATGTAGGCGATCAAATGATACGGGATTTGGTAGACCTTATGAAAAGTGTGGTACGCCCTGGTGATATCTTAAGCCGAATAGGCGGGGATGAATTTATCATCTTGTTCCCAGACTGCAAGATGGAGGGGGCCGAGGCTGCCTGGCAAAGAATCCTCGATGAGATGGAGGTCTTTAATAAGGGCGAAGACAAACCATACAGACTGCGTGCCAGTCACGGTATTGCAGTCTACAATCCAGACAGCAATATGACAGCAACTCGGCTGCTGGCCATTGCGGACAAGCGTATGTATAAGGAGAAGACTAGGATGAATGCAAGAACTTAGCCTTCATTTTGCCCTATGGGTAGCCAGTCTAAAACCCGCCCTATCATCATGTCCCAGTAACCCCATTCGTGGGTACCAGGTCCTTCTTCATAGGTCAAATCTAGCTCCAGCCTTCGCAAAAAGTCCCTATATCTAATATTATCCTTATATAAAAAGTCCTCAGTCCCACAGCATTGAAAGAGCTTGGGCTTTGGTCCACTAGAGTCAGCTACCTTACCTGCCAAATGGAATAGGTCATTTTCAGATCCATTTATCTTGTCCCTATTGCCAAATACAAGTTCTAACTTTTCACTAGGATTGTTTTTTGCGATTGAATCAATATCTACAGCACCTGACAAACTAGCACCAGCCGCAAACCTATCGGGATGGTTTAAGACAAGCTTGAAGGCACCATAGCCTCCCATGGACAAGCCAGCTGCAAAATTGTCCTCCCTTTTATCCGACAAGGGGAAAAAGGACCGGGCCAGGGTGGGTACTTCCTCACTAATAAAGGTCCAATAATTGAGGCCCTTGGCCATATCAGTGTAAAAGCTCCTATGTACTGCAGGCATGACTACAGCGATGCCCTTTGAGGAAGCATATTCTTCTATTTTTGTTCTACGAACCCATGCGGTCTGATCATCGGACAGGCCATGGAGCAGGTATAGCGTAGGATACTTTATGTCCGTAGATTTACTTTTAAAATCAAGGTCTTCAGTTGGCTGCTGCGGCAATATAACGTTCATTGTAGTTGATAGCTGTAGTACCTCTGAAATAAAGTCACACTGTATTAATGCCATGTAAATATCTCCTCTATTCTCATTGTATTTATATACTAATTTTTCTATCTGACTACCCTCTTGACTCTTAGCAGGTCTGCAAGTAGCCCGATAAGAGCAAATATGACATAGTAGCCCGATCTAGTTATCTCTAAGCCGAAAAGCTCATTTACTCCATTGATTATAGTATTGTCTATCCTAAACCAGGAAAGTATCCAGGCAAGTAAAAGACCACCGATAATGCCCCCCATAGTGTTTACCTCCAATACCTCTATTATTGCGTCAAGCTAATTAAATCACACATTTATGTCATCTTCAATAGCCAGTTGCTAAGATATAGCCGATTGGGACCTGCTAGCCTTAGCTTTTTTATGATGCTTTTAGGAAAGTATGGCTATAAAAGTTCTTTCCTTTGAAATTAGGGGTTAACAGTTATATTATAGCATTGATCGATCAATACTCCAACAGAAAGGAGCTGGTAGATTTGATTATGTTGGGAAGGTGGTCTGCCCATATAATTAAATAGCTCATTTTTTTATGTAACCATCACCTGATATATATTTTTATACACTAACTTTGTATTTAAGGCGCGGTCCGGTTACCGCGTTTTTATTTTTTATTAAAGCGCCGTGGGTGGTTATCTATCCACGGCGTTTTTATGTCTATTGATTCTTATATGGAAAAACATCATGAAAGGGAGGTGAACCCGGATGACAAATACTATCGTAGATGTTGGAACTGTTATAAGCTGTAAGGAGGTTGTTATCATTGGGTTACAAAAATGGGAAGAATGTGCTTCCCGACAAACTGCTGGAGGAACTACAAAACTATATTCAGGGTGAGCTAATCTATATACCGAAAAAGAGTAATGCTAGGGCAGGATGGGGAGAAAATAACGGAGCACGCAAGCATATTTGGATGCGCAATAAAGAGATATACGAGCTACATACCAGAGGACTTAAGGTCCAAGAGCTGGTAAAACGGTATCATTTATCGGAGGACAGTATCCGCAAGATAATCTCCAATATGCAGCGGGATCTTAAGACCTTCTCCAAATAAAATGAAAATTAAAAAGGAGTTAGGGTAAACTCATATAGCTTAAAGTCCTAGGTGAAAAGCCACTAAGAGACTTAGGCTAAAAAATAAGAGGACCAGTCTATCTAAATGATAACATTTATATAGGCTGGTCTTTTAGCTTATGGAGCTTCCTGACCTATATATTTCACCTCACAGGCTAGTAAACTACTTTTTTTGCAATGTCGCTTTACTCCATTTTGCTAAACAATTCTTTGAAATCTAGAACACTCGATAATATCCTCTGTATTGATCCTAAAGAAAGCATCACTATCGGCTGGAATTGACTGGTCCAGTGCATATTGTGCATCAGGTATACCATGCTAGTGTTATAATTGGCATTAACGTTTAAAGCTTCAATTGTAATTGTTTGAGCTATAATTATAATGTTATTCATGTTTACATTTTTTCTACCCCATTTAATTTTTTCTTCTATGTCTTACCTCTGCCAGTCACCTTTTGATGTCATCTAATGCTATTGTAACTAATATACATATGTTTGTCAGATAGTGCTATGTATGGAAAACGTTTTTGGTCTTGTCTTTAATTAAAAAAAGATCCGAGGCATGTATATATGTACCTTAGATCCTTCTATTACTCAATTGATATTTACTTTTTTGCTAATGCTAGATAGGAGTAACCTTTCCCTATTCAGTCTCCTCAGGCTCTCCTTCCACTTCTACTTGTATTCTTGAGATTCTAAGGGGACCTAGTTCTAATACCTTTATCTTGAATATGTCATGTTCAACTGTGTCATTGACTTCGGGTATTCCATTAAATAGGTCAATAGTCCAGCCACCAATTGTGCTGTATTCACTATCAAAATACTCTTCATCAATATCTAAGTAGTCTGCAAAATCCCTAATGCTTAGATCTCCGCTAACCTCATAGGTGGTCTCCCCTACTTCTATAAACTCATCATATACCTCATCGTATTCGTCCCATATCTCTCCTACAAGCTCTTCTAATATTTCCTCTATAGTTATACACCCCATGGTGCCACCATATTCATCAGTTACGATAGCCATTTGAGATTTACCGTTATTTAAGAGCTTAAAAGCTTCTGGAAGTCTCATAGTTTGATGGATAAAGACAGTTTTACTCAAAATCTCTCTAAACTCATCTTTATCTATGCTTTCTTTTCCAGCCAATATCTTTAGTAGGTGATTTACAAACAGGATCCCTATAACATTGTCTATTGTGTCCTCATATACAGGTATACGTGAATATGGCGAGTCAAATACAATGTCTAATATCGTATCCATATCATCTTCAATATCTATAGTCACCAAGTCTATCCTTGGTGTTAGTATATCTGCAACATCTATATCTGAAAGCTCCAATGCTGATTGTAGCAGGTCAGAGGCTTCTTCATCTATAATTCCCTCATCCTCTACATTTTCTATAATCGTAACTATTTCTTCCTCTGTTAATATGGACTCATCTATCTTCTCTTTCCATAGCTTGGAGAACAAATCCACTATAAAGGTCACTACTTTTAGCACAGGCTTTAATATAAACATCAGCACCCTAATTGGATATGCTGAGAATAGG